>DCVU01000187.1 GCA_002327415.1 Smithella sp. UBA2180 | reverse complement strand
AATTTTAAACAACAATAAAAAACCCTTGATTTATACTATAGTTTGATATAAAAGCCACACCAACTAATTTATAAGACTCCTTGCCTGTTAAATCAGGCTTTAGAGCCGAAAGGAGAAAATTTTGCAGAGATACGAAGTTATAGCTATAGTTTTAGCTAATTTAAGTGACGAAGACATTACCGCATTAATCGAACGCAGCCAAAAAATCATTACCGACCGCAAAGGTGCTATCGCCAAGATCGACAAATGGGGAAAAAGACACCTTGCCTATGAAATCAAAAAACAAAAAGACGGTTATTATTTTCTTATCGACTTTGCCGGCAACGGAGCCATTGTTGCGGAAATTGAAAGAAATTATAAAATTGACGACCGCATTTTGAAATTCATAACGGTGAAAAAAGAGGGAGCGACTACCAGCGAAGGCATTGAACAGGAAATTGCCGCAGCAGAGGCGAAACGTACCCAGGCGCGCGCAGAAGGTGAAGCGGCAACGGAAGGAAGAACTATCCGTCAGATAGAAAAATCCTCCGGAGAAGTAAAACCTATAGCTAAAAAGACTTATAATAAAGAAGAAGTCTCAACAAAGGGGGAATGAGCAATGGCAATACCAAACGGAGATAAACCAAATAGATATCCCCAGAAAAAGTTTTTTCATAAAAAGAAATTTTGCCGTTTTTGCACGGATTCTAATGTAAAAATTGATTATAAAAATCCTATGGTGCTGAATAATTTTATAACAGAACGAGGCAAGATTATGCCGCGCAGAATCACTGGTAATTGTGCCAGCCATCAGAGGGAATTAGCTGTAGCAATAAAACGTGCACGAATGATTGCAATTATGCCTTTTGTTACCGCCGGGGGAAGATAGTGAGCCAAGCTTAAAACGAATGACGTGAAGTTTGAAGCGTAAGGCGAACTATACCAGGAGCGTAGCGCCATGGTAAAACGAATGAAGTGAAGTTTGTCCCTGCCACCGAAAGGTGGCGGGATAGTTCGCTCTAAGATTTTTCGTGTACTGCGTTTCGAAAAATCAAGGCTCACTAAAGCGTAAGTCAAATTATCCCCTGAGCGAAGCGAATGGGGATTGTGAGATTCAATTGAATTTGATCGCCTCTTTCCATTAAGTAAAGAGGCGATCAATATTTTTTAATTGGTTATCGTCCTTGGAAAAAATCAAAATATCCTTTTCTCGTAACAATTTTTTTAAACTCTTATTAGTTATTTCTGCTTTTGTTTTTGCAATAGCTTTTATTCCTGTTATCGGTTCTGTTGCTCTTATTCTGTTACCTGTTATTTTATTTTTTAATGGTATAGTTAATGGCCAAGTTAAGACCAACGCCGCTTTCTTAATTTCTTTTTTGTTGCTTTTTTTTCTATCAGCTTTATTGCAGCAGAATTTACCTATTGTTGCCATTTTTACCATGGGCATGGCCGGCTTATTAATTGTCCAGATTGCAGCGCGAAATGGATCAATTGAAAAGACAGTTATTTATCCGTCTATTTTTATTATTGCCGCAATTTGTATCTATTTCGTTTATGGTGGTTCGGTTCTTTCTATAAATCCGTGGCAGCTTGTGGAAAGACATATAGCCGCAGCGGTTGAAGAAAATATAAAACTCTACAGCCAGTTGCCTTTCAGAGCAGAAGATATTAATTTCTTTAAAGATAACAAGCAGAACATTACCAATGGTTTGACCCGGATATTCCCGGCACTGGTTGTCATAACAGCGACATTAATTGTTTGGGCAAATATTCTTCTGGGGAAACGAATTTTAGGTAAAGCCGGTATCGTTTTACCAAATCTTACCGCATTAAATCGCTGGAAGGCTCCGGAATTCATTATCTGGATTTTTATCATTTCCGGCGGTCTTTTCTTTGTACAGTATAAAGATATAACCTTTTTCAGCTCAAACATATTTCTGGTAACGTGTTTTATATATTTACTGCAAGGCCTTGCGATCGTTAGCTTCTTTTTTCAAAAGAAAAACGTACCTTTCTTTTTCCGTTATCTTTTTTATTTTTTAATTGCAGTTCAGCAATTTCTTATGATACCTATAGTAGCCATCGGATTATTCGATATCTGGGTTGATTTTAGGAAATTTTTTCAAAAAGATCAGGCAACCACTTGATTTCATCAGTATTCTTACAAAACGGAGGGTTTTTATGAAAGTAATTTTGAAGCAAAGCGTGCCTTCTTTAGGTAAGGCGGGAGCTTTAATTAAAGTTAATGATGGTTATGCCCGCAATTTTTTGATTCCTAAAGGATTGGCTACCGAGGCCAATGAAAAAAACATCAAGCTCTTTGAGCATGATAAAACAAATATCCTGAAGAAAGCGGCCAAGGAGCAAAAGTCCGCTCAGGCTCTGGCGGATGCTTTGTCTAATGTAACTATAACAATGGCCCGTAAAGTCGGCGATCAGGATAAAATCTTTGGTTCAGTGACAACCAAGGATATAGAATCGGCGCTTAAAGAAAAGGGCTACGACATCGATCGAAAAATGATTGTTCATGAACATGGTGAACATATAAAATCGCTTGGTGAATTTAAAATAAAAATTAAGTTGGCAGCCGATGTAGAAACCGAAATCAAATTAATCGTTACCGGCGAACCACGGGTATGAACCCTAANNCCCTCCGCTTCGCGGGATTGTTCAACTTAACAATTCCAATGCGCTGCGCTTTCGGAATTGGAGTTTCACTAATAAAATGAGAGATATTGATCCATCTTCATATAAGATTCCACCGCAGAATATTGAAGCTGAGCAGTCTATCCTTGGCAGTATCCTGCTGGAAAACAGCGCCATCAATAGCGTGCAGGAAATTCTCTCTCCGGGTGATTTTTACAGTGAAGCTCATAGGAAGATTTTCATTGTTATCAATGAGCTTTCCGAAAGAAGCGAGCCGATTGATCTTATTACTTTAAGTAATGCCCTGAAAGATAAAAATCTATTGAATTCAGTTGGAGGCTCAACATATCTCGCTTCTCTGGTTGATAACATTCCATCAGCGGCCAACGTTGTAAATTATTCAAAAATTGTTAAGGAAAAAGCAATTCTCCGCGGATTAATCGGTTCAGCGACGGAGATTATCGAAAGTTGCTATGAAGCCGGGTCCGATGTTGATCAGGTTCTGGATAAAGCTGAACACAGTATTTTTGAAATTTCTGAAAATAAAGTGCGCACCTCTTTTTTCCCGATCAGAGAAATTGTCAAGGACAGTTTCCGGTCGATCGAAGATCTTTATTCCCGCAAAGAATTGATTACCGGCGTTCCTACAGGTTTTGAAAAAATTGATGATTTAACTTCCGGATTGCAGAAATCTGAGTTGATAATCATTGCCGGACGTCCCAGCATGGGCAAGACGGCTTTCGCTCTGAATATCGCTTTATTCGCGGCTATGGAAGCGCAGACGCCCGCCGCTATCTTTTCGCTGGAAATGTCCAAGGAACAGCTTGCTTTTCGACTGCTTGCGTCCGAGGGCAAAGTTGATTCACAGCGCCTGAGAAAAGGTATTCTGGGAGAAACCGATTGGCCGAAACTGACGACAGCCGCAGGCCGGCTTTCCGATGCTCCGCTTTTCATTGACGATACTGCCGCCATTACCGTTCTGGAAATGAAAGCTAAATCACGCAGGCTCAAAGCAGAGACGGGGTTAGGATTGATCGTCGTGGACTACATTCAGCTGATGCGTTCCGGAAGTTATCGTGAATCCCGCGAACAGGAAATATCGGAAATCAGCCGTTCTTTAAAGGCTTTGGCTAAAGAACTGAGAGTGCCCGTTGTCGCTCTTTCACAGCTCAACCGCAAAGTGGAAGACCGCACAAACCGCCGTCCGCAAATGGCGGATTTAAGAGAATCCGGCGCTATTGAACAGGACGCCGACGTCATTGCTTTTATTTACCGTGATGAAGTTTATGACAAATCGGACGATAATATTAACAAAGGGATTGCGGAAATAATCATCGCCAAACAAAGAAACGGCCCCACCGGAACTGTGAAACTCGCCTTCGTGGACAAATATACAAGCTTCCAAAATCTCGCCCACGCAGAAACTACTGAAAATTAGAACTGCCTATTGTGAAATTCATCCAGGAAAAAAGCCGCGCATCATAAATGGATATTGCAAAAGTTGCTTGACATTGTACCACAAATGGTACATCAAAGAATTATGAAACACAAAAACATAGGAAGCAATTTTGATGATTTTCTTCAGGATGAAGGTATTTTAGCGGAAGTTGAAACAGCCGCTATTAAAGAGATTGTTGCAAATCAAATAACGCAACTTATGCTCAATAAAAAAATATCAAAGATAGAGATGTCCAGAAGAATGGGAACAAGCCGGTCTGCACTCGACAGGCTACTTGACCCTAAAAATTCATCTGTTTCTTTAAAGACATTAGATAAGGCTGCACTTTCTCTTGGCAGGCGATTAAATATTCAGTTAGTGAAATCATAAGTAATGTTATGGATCAATCAACGTGATTGAATCAGCAGAAGATAAATAATTATGTATACTGTCCCCGGAATTTCATCTTACTATCGTAATAAGTGAAATATCTTCCCACCTATTATTACACGGATAGTTACGTTACTTGCGGTCTGAGACGGGCATTTGCTGGGAAAG
>DCVU01000147.1 GCA_002327415.1 Smithella sp. UBA2180 | reverse complement strand
AAAAAGAACCCATTTATCAAGCACGTTCAAATATCAGCTACACAAACCAGAAGGACTATCCCAGCAACCAGTTGAATCTATTCGATTAACGTTGGGACAGCAGTGATATGCTGTATAAATGATAAAAAGCATGACCGGTTATGGCCGGGTAGAAACAGTTCAAGAGGGCCGAAATATTATTGTAGAGGCTAAGTCTGTAAATCACCGTTTTCTGGAGATATTTCTGCGGACGCCTTCAGCGCTTTTCCCTCTGGAAGCGGAGTTCAAAAAGAAGATTAGTGAAAGATTCAAACGCGGACGCATCGAAGTATCCATCCGGTTGGAAGGCGAAGGTGCCGATGTCTCCAAAGTCAATCTCAATTTAGAAATTGCCCGTGATTATTTTAATGTTTTGAACCGGCTTAAAGCGGAATTCGACTTGGAATCTCCCATCAGTTTAAAAACGTTGGCCGGTTTTCGTGATATTTTTACGCCACCGTCGGAGATGCAATTGAGTCCTGATTTTCTGAATCAGGTAGAAAAAACGTTTTTGGAATCGCTGGCGATGCTGAGAGATATGCGGCAGGATGAAGGTCTTGCCATATTTCAAGATATGGATATGAGGCTCAAGGCGATTACGGGAATTATGGAAGCTGTTAAATTGCGCGCGCCACAGGTGGTTATTGAGTATCAAAAACGTCTGGCGGAAAGAATAAAAGAGTTGACCGCCGGATATGCGCTTGACGATGCCCGTTTAACTCAAGAAGTTGCAATTATGGCGGAAAGAAGTGATATTACGGAAGAAATAGTGCGGATGCATAGTCATATCGGCCAGTTTGAAGAGTTGTTGCAAAGCGGGGGAACGGAAGGTAGAAAAATAGATTTTCTTTTACAGGAAATGAACCGCGAAATTAATACAATTGGTTCGAAAAGCAGCGATGTGGAAATAACTCGTCAGGTGATTGAAGCTAAAAGTGAATTGGGTAAATTGCGTGAACAGGCGCAAAATATAGAGTAAATAGATAATATGGCAAGAAGATTATTCATAGTTGTTTCCGCGCCTTCAGGCGCAGGGAAAAGCAGTATTTGCCAAAAGCTGTTACAGGTTTGTCCGGAAATTAAATTTTCGGTTTCTTATACATCAAGGCCTCCGCGTCCCAATGAAGTTGACGGGAAAGATTACCATTTTATTTCTCGTGAAGAATTTCAGACGCGTATTAATCAGGGTGAATTTGTTGAGTGGGTGGAAAATTACGGCAACTTATATGGGTCTTCCGCAAAAACAATGGAATCATTTATTCATGATGGTCAGGACTTATTGCTGGATATCGAACCGCGGGGAGCAAGAAAAATAAAACAAAAGTTTAGGGGAGGAGTATATGTTTTTGTGCTTCCCCCGTCCCGTGACGAACTTTTAAGGCGCTTGGAAGGACGCGGTTGCGAAACCGATAAAGTTATTCAATATCGATTCGATCAAGCGGAAAGTGAATTAAAAGAGATTTCGTGGTATGATTACATAATTTTTAACAAAGATTTAGAAACGGCTGTAAATCAATTGGTCTCTATTTATAGGGCACAAAAATGCAAAAGAAGCAGATTGCAAAGAGAAATTAAAAAGTTTATTAGTGAAACTCCAATTTAATGAGACTCGCTGAAAACGAATCCCGACAAGTCGGGATGAAGTTTGAAGCGTAAGTCGAATTATCCCACGGGCGAAGCTAAGTGGGACTATATTAATTAGACTAAAGCTTGCTTTAGGATTATACCTGTGATTAAAAAAATAATATATTTTAAGGAGATTTTGGATCCATGGCTAGAATTACAATAGAAGATTCGTTGCTCGTTGCCAAAACAAGATTTGGACTTGTGTCACTGGCTTCGAAGCGCGCGCATCAGCTGTTAAAGGGCTCAACGCCGTTAATAGCAAGTAAAAATAGGGAAATCGTGCTGGCTCTGCGCGAAATTGCTGCGGGTAAGGTCGTTTACGCTAATCCTGAATATTTAAACGGAACGAAAGAAGATTTCAAACCAATTCCTGATAGTTCTGAGTTCATTGGCGATGAAGAATACATCGATTAGAGCGGCAAGTGATAAATTAATCTTTGCTCTTGATGCTGACAATTATGAGGATGCTTTATCATGGGTGGAACTCCTCTCCGGGCACGTCGGTATGTTTAAAGTTGGCAAGGAATTATTTACCGCTGTTGGGCCGAAAATAATTGAGAGCATCAAAAATAAGGGCCAGAGAGTATTTTTAGACCTGAAATTTCATGATATTCCCAACACGGTAGCCCGTGCAGCCCAAGCCGCTGTCAGATTGAATGTTGATATGTTTAATGTTCATGCGTCAGGTGGTAGTCAAATGATTAAGGAAACCGTTGCCGCCTCGTGGGCTTGTGCTGATAAACTTGGCTTGCCGCGGCCGGTTATTTTGGCGGTCACGGTGCTTACCAGTTTGAATAAAGCTGATCTGGCTGAAATCGGATTTTCTAAAGACGCCGGAGAACAGGTTCTTCATCTGGCCAAATTGGCGAAAAATGCTGGTGTATCTGGCGTAGTTGCTTCAGCGTTGGATATCGCAATGTTGCGGGCGAAGTTTGGCGATAAATTTATCATCGTAACACCGGGTATACGCAGTGCTGGCGCAAAAATAAAAGACGATCAAAAAAGAACGCTAAGTGCCTATGAAGCTGTGAAAACAGGCGCCGATTATATTGTTGTGGGAAGACCGATTAGTGCGGTCCCGGAACCATTAGAAGCTTGCCGGCAAATTGTTCAGGAAATTGCTGATGGTTTAGCAGCAAAATGATTCACTTACAAAAATGGAAGCAGGACATGGAGGTAATTTACGGCATAAATTCTATTATGGCTCTTCTCCGGCAGGAAGAAGGATTGGGAAAAATAATCATTGCCTCCGGACGGGGCGGATCTTCAGTGAAAGAAATAATAGAGATTGCCCGGCAAAAAATAATTCCTGTTGAGTTTAACCAGCGGAAATATTTAGATAAATTGGCGGGAACGCCTGATCATCAAGGTGTTATCGGCCTGTGTAAGCCTTTTGTTTATGCGGATTTAGATGTATTAATAAAAAATCATAACAAGTCTTTTAACTTTGATCTAATTTTAGTTCTTGATAGCATCATGGATCCCCAAAATCTGGGATCAATAATTCGTACCGCTCATTGTTTAGGTGCAAATGGTGTAGTGATTCCGGAAGACAGGGCTGCTCCGGTTACTGCGGTTGTTAATAAAGCTTCCGCTGGGAGCGTCCGGCAAATACCTGTCGCCAGAGTGATTAATTTATCGCAAACGCTTGATTATTTGAAAGAGAGAGAATTTTGGGTTTTCGGAGCAGAAACTCACGGTGGGAGTAATTTGCAGGAGATGGATTTTAATTGTCCGGTAGCTTTGGTATTAGGAGGAGAGGCCAAAGGTATCAGGCCTTTGGTGAAGAAGAAATGTGATTTTTTGCTGACAATTCCCATGGCGGGAAGCTTTGATTCCTTAAATGTTGCTGTGGCTTCCGGGATTATTCAGTATGAGATATTTTGTCAACGCAGTAGAAAAGAAGCAGTTTAAAAATGAACAATTTGCAGTATTCGATAAATTTGCTAATTTAACTTGTTGAAATTATATGGAAGCTGGTTTAGAGTATTCAATAATTAAAGTTATTCCAATGTAAGAAAAGGATTTTAAGATATGCCGATTTTTATTTGGGAAGGTATAACAAAAAAGAACGAAGTTAAAAAAGGAGAGATGGAGGCAGCCGACGAAGTTATTGTTCGTGGTCTTTTACGCCGGCAGGGACTTAAGTCCATTGAAGTTAAGGTAAAGCCAAAAGATATTTCTGAATACTTACCTTTTTTAAAAGGAAAGGTTAGCGAAAAAAATGTGGTTGTCTTTTGCCGTGTCTTTTCCACAATGATCAATGCGGGCCTCCCGCTTATTCAGTGTTTGGACCTTTTAGCTCAACAGGAACAAAACAAAGTTTTTTCTAATATTATTCGATCAATAAAAGAAGATATAGAGGGCGGTGCCAGTTTAACCAATGCTTTAAAAAAGTACCCTAAAATATTTGATGAACTTTTTGTTAATTTGATTGCTGCCGGTGAGGCCGGCGGTATGCTGGATGTTATCTTGGAACGCCTTTCCAATTACATGGAAAAAGCATTGAGGTTAAAACGAAAGGTAAAAGGTGCNNCCTACTCAATTCTTAATTACAGCAAGTGAGTTTTCCCAGCATTATTTTTTATATATAATAGCAGTATTTGTTGTCATTTACATTGCCTTTGCGAGATTTTATAAAACGGAGAAAGGGCGCTTGATGATTGATTCCCTGTTGCTCAAAGCTCCGGTATTCGGGATGCTGTTGAAAAAGGTCGCTGTGGCCAAATTTTCGCGTACGCTTTCAACAATGATGACTTCCGGTGTACCTATTTTGGAAGGATTAACCATTGTCAGTAAAACGTCCGGCAATGTGGTTGTCGAAAATGCTTTGTTGAAAACACGCCAAAGTATTAGTGAAGGCCGGACTATAGCGGAACCGCTCTCCGAAACTGGAATTTTCCCGCCCATGGTTATACAAATGATTTCTGTAGGAGAGGCGACAGGTGCTCTGGATTCGATGCTCAGTAAAATTGCTAATTTCTATGATGAAGAAATTGATGTTGCGGTGGAATCAATGACTGCGCTATTGGAGCCGGTAATGATGGTTTTTCTGGGAGGAGTTGTTGGCGGCATGATTATCGCTATGTATCTACCGATTTTCAAACTTGCATCCGTTGTCGGTTGATAAACATTATAGCAAGTTCAAATATGAGCGCGGGCATTATCCAATAGCCAAAGGCTATTGGAGGATATCACTGTATGCTTTGCATACAGGATAATTCCACTTGCGCTTCGAACCTATAGTGACCTTTAGGTTATTCGCTAGGCTCGTTCTTAGCGAGTGTCATTAATTCGACTTGCAAATTTCACTACACTAGCGTTTGTGAAATTTGAGTCTCATTAAAATGGTCGGGATGGCGCGATTTGAACGCGCGACTCCTGCGTCCCGAACGCAGTGCCCTACCAAGCTGGGCCACATCCCGACACGGCCAAGGACGTTATATAATTTATTCCCAATTGTCCACTTTTTTATTTAGAACTTATTGTGCAAAGGATAGTAATCTGGTGATTATTTACGATTTAAAATGCGAAAAAGGGCATACATTCGAAGGCTGGTTTAAGGATCGGCAAGCCTGGATTTTACAAAATTCACAAAAACTGGTTTCTTGTCCCGTATGTAATAGTTCGAGTGTCGAAATTATCCCTTCATCGATAACGATTATAGGAAAGGATTCGCGGACGTCAGATAAGAACCAGGAAAAGGAACATTCTCTAACTAAAAATATGGAAATATTACATCAATATATTGATAATAATTTCGAGGATGTGGGTAATAAATTTGCCGAAACTGCCTTAAAGATACATTACGGGGATGAAGAAAGACGAAATATCAAAGGGACAAGTACGCCGCAAGAAGAAGAGAATTTAAAGGAAGAAGGCGTTCATTTTATTAAAATTTCTTTACCAAAAATGGATAGTTAATCATATTAATCTATGCATAAATTTTATAAAAGTATTATTGAAGATATTGGTAACACACCTTTGGTGGAAATCTTTCGGCTTAATCCCAATAAAAAAGTAAAAATTTTTGCAAAAGTTGAAGGTGTCAATCCCGGTGGATCCATTAAGGATCGTACCGCATTATTCATGATCGAGAATGCCGAAAAAAGAGGTGATCTGAATTCGTCGAAAACTATTTTGGAAGCAACCAGCGGCAATACTGGAATCGGCCTGGCGATGATTGCGGCGGCGAAGGGATATAAATTGTGTCTGACGATGTCGGAATCGGCCAGTGAAGAGAGAAAAAAGATTTTGCGTGCAATGGGAGCGGAATTGTATTTCACCCCGGCTGCTCAAGGTACCGATGGTGCTATTGAAATTGCTTACAAAATGCTGCGCGAAAATCCCGATAAATATTTTGGTACCGATCAATTCAATAATGAGGATAATATTGACGCCCATTATTACGGTACAGCGCAGGAGATTTGGGAACAAACAGATGGTAAGGTTACGATGGTAGTATCCTGCCTGGGTACCACAGGCACTGCTATGGGAATTTCCAAGCGGCTCAAAGAACTGAATCCGGAAATTAAAATTATAGGTGTGGAACCCTATCTGCAGCATAAAATTCAAGGACTAAAGAACATGCGGGAATCTTATCGTCCGGGGATATATGATAAAACCAGGCTCGACGAAAAAGTGAATATTTTAGATGAAGATGCTTTTGAAATGTCCCGGCGGTTAGTCCGTGAAGAAGGTATATTTGTAGGAATGAGCTCCGGTGCGGCTATGTTTGTGGCTGCTGAGAAGGCGAAGCTTCTGGAGGAAGGGTTAATCGTCGTTATTTTCCCTGATGGTGGAGAACGATATTTAAGTACGGAGCTCTTCGCTTTTAAGAAGGAGATTTCTACGTTTAGCCTCTACAATGCTTTTGCGCGCCAGAAAAATCTATTTAATCCGATAAAACTTGATGAAGTAACCATGCGTACGTGCGGTCCGACGATACATGATACTCCCCATTTGGGAAATTACCGGCGCATGGTGGTCTCCGATTTAATCAACCGATATTTAATTTATAAAGGTTACAAGGTAAAGCATGTCCTGGACATTGTTGATTTTGGAGATAAATCAATAAAAAGCTCGGAAAAAGAAGGGATTGAACTTGCAGATTATTCTCAGAAATATTTGCAGGTGTTTATGGAAGATGTACAATTTCTCAACATCATTAAGGATAATATCTATGTGAAAGCGTCTGAAAATGTTGACGTTATGTTAAAAATTGTCGAGAAATTAGTGGATAAAGATTATGCCTACGAAAAATTGCATTCAGTTTATTATAATATTTCCAAATTGGCCGATTATGGAGCTCTTTCCAATATAGATTTGGGTAAAACAAGACAGGGGAAATCAATAGATCTTGATGATTACGAAAAAGACAGCCCGGCGGATTTTGCTTTATTGAAGAGGTCAAGTCTGGCCGAATTAAAAAGAGGTATTTATTATAAGACCGCATGGGGAAATGTGAGACCCAGTTGGCATATGGAATGCGCGGCTGTTTCCAATAAATATCTTGGCGTGACGTATGATATTCACGTAAGCGGGGCCGATGAAATATTTCCCCATTGTGAAAATGTTTTAGCCATCAATAAAGCTTTTTCCGGTAGTAACGGTCCTAATTACTGGATTAATGCGGAATTGGTGATGGTTGACGGCCGAAAAATGTCCCGTTCTTTAAATAATGCGCTGCCTCTGTCACAATTACGGGAAGGCGGTTACAGCGGAACGGATATCCGTTTTTTCTTGCTGGGAGTGCATTATCGCAAACCGATTAATTATTCGGAGGGCGCTCTGCAGACGGCAAAAAATACGGTAAAAAAAATTAATACTTTCATTAGCCGATTAAATGCCGTTAATGATGATAATAAAGAAGCTTTTACGGAAATTGATCAACTAATGTACGATCTTAAACATGATTTCACTGCGGCTCTGGATGATGATTTAAATATTGCCGGAGCACTTGCGGCGCTTTTTAATTTTATCGGTAAGATAAATTTTTCCCTGACCCAGGGTATGATAAATAAAAGTAATGCCCGGAAAATACTTACGGCACTGGAAAATATAAACGAAGTGTTGGGCATAATGGATTTTGATGCGCGGGTTGCGGACGGGGAAATAAGAATACTGATTGATAAAAGAGAAGCGGCAAGAAAAGTTTGTAACTGGAAGGAGGCAGATTCCTATAGAGCGCAATTGGCGGAACTTGGCGTGGATGTTTTGGATACTTCACAAGGAGTAATTTGGCGATTTAGGTGAGGCAGCTATGAATACCATAAGAAAGTCAGTAATAGCCGGTTC
>DCVU01000106.1 GCA_002327415.1 Smithella sp. UBA2180 | reverse complement strand
CCCTCCGCTTTGCGGGATTGTTCAACTTACCTATTACGCTACGCCTATAGTGACCTTCAGATTATTCGCTTTCGGAATTGGAGTTTCACGAGTAAAAGACATGGCATGTATTTCTTTTTCTGTCAGCAAGTATACAAAACACAAACTTATCCACATATTCATTGACACAAAATTGATATTCTTTTATTATCTCTTTACCTGCTGGTGTAGTATACTTTCAATAATCTACAGAGCTCATTAAGGAAAATGGTGAAAATATTCTCATCGAAGCCCGTATCCTTGCCGTTGCCGATGTGGTTGAAGTCATGGCATCCTACCGTCCATACAGACCTTCTTTGGGAATAAAAATTGCGCTCACAGAAATTGAAGATAACGCCGGGATTCTTTATGATCACAAGGCAGTGGAGGCGTGCGTAAAGTTGTTCCGAGAGAATAGATTCAAACTCGAATGAAAGAACGTTTATGATTTATTCGCACTTTTAGTTATGGTAGGTTTAGTTATTAACGATCTCATAATTGCTCTAGCATACATCCCTGTACAATTCCGCTGGATCGCCAAAAAAGAGTTGTTTAGTATTCCTCTATTCGGCGCGGCAATGAGAAATGCAGGTTATGTTGAAATTGACCGGGATAATCGGAAGGAAGCTCTTCAAAATCTTGACAAAGCCGATTTGGAAAGGAAAATCAATTATGACCTTCCCGGAAGACACAAGAAGCCGCAAGGGCGAGATCAAATCTTTTAAACATGGAGCTTTCTATCTTGCCATTGAATCCGGTGTGCCTATTGTGCCTGTAAACCAATAGAAGTGAAAACTTTTGATATTGAAAACCGTTATGAACTGATTGAAAAAGTTAGAAATACAATTATTAAAAATTATAATTACTGGCAGGAAACAAGAAACTCAAACATTAAAGATCTCGAAAGTGAAGCTACTTGAACCTTTCTACCGTTGTACAAATAAATTTTTCTGAATTAATCAATAAATTATTAAATTCTGAAATAATTCTTGCGGTTGACAAATTATTATTTTAATGTACGAAAATAATAATATGGAAGAGAAAATAACTGAAAAACAAAAGGATAATAAAAGAACCCGGGAAATTAAGGGGGCAGTTTGCCTTTCCCTGGCTTTATTTTTGCTTTTGTGCCTCGTTTCCTACCGTCCGCAAGATCCTTCATTTACCCATTTTGTTGTTAGTGGCAAAGCAACGCATAATTTTACCGGAAAGGCAGGATCTTATACAGCCGATTCTTTGATTCGTCTTTTGGGCATTTCTTCATTCCTTTTTCCGTTCATTCTTCTGGCTTGCAGTTTCAAATATTTTTTAAGGCCGGCGTTTACTATTAATACCAAAAGGGTTGTGGGATTTTCATTTTTTGTTCTCTCCTTTGCCGGACTTATGGCCCTTCTTTTCAGTGGAGGCATTACCGTTTACGGAGAATCGCTGAAGAACGGCACCGGCGGTTTACTAGGCGTTTCCCTTGTCGAATTTCTCCGCATATCTTTTAACGTTGCCGGAACTTATATCATCTTAATTCTGACTTTTGTTGTGGCAATGACTTTCATGATTGAATTTTCAATTATGTCTGTAACGGAACGAATTTCCCAATTTGCCGTAGCACTATTCACTCTCTGCAAAAGCCGTATTTCATCCTTCGTAAATTATGTCCTCAACAGTGTAAAAATAGAAAAAAAACCGCAACCGCTGATAATCGAAGATGCTCCACCGGCTGCAAAAAAAATAAATCTTAAAAAAATTGAGCAAACCAATTTTATTTTCACTAAAACCGCCACCGGCGAAAAATTTCAACTGCCTCCCTTTACATTACTGGAAGAGGCTCAGCACAAGGATGTCCGCGTAAAACGTGATTCTCTGGTCACCAACTCCCGTATTCTGGAAAAGAAATTATCCGACTTCGGCGTCGAGGGGCGCGTGGTGGAAGTAATGCCCGGACCTGTAATCACGATGTATGAGCTGGAACCGGCCCCTGGCGTTAAAATCAACAAAATAGTCAATCTCTCCGACGATCTGGCTTTAGCGCTGATGGCGCCGAGTATCCGCATCCTTGCCCCTATTCCCGGCAAATCGGTCATCGGCATTGAAATACCAAATTTAAAAAGAGAGTCTGTTTTTCTTAAAGAAGTTATCGACAACGAGTCTTTTCTGGAATCATCTTTCCGTCTGCCGATTGCGCTGGGTGTTAATTTTGTGGGCACACCCGTGATCGCCGACCTGACAAAAATGCCCCATCTCCTCATCGCCGGCACTACCGGCTCCGGTAAAAGCGTCGCACTCAACGCCATGATCTGCAGTATTCTGTTTAAGGCCCAGCCGGATGATGTTAAATTTCTCATGATTGACCCGAAGAGACTGGAACTGTCTTCTTACGAAGGCGTTCCGCATTTAATACATCCTGTAGTCGTTGATCCGAAAAAGGCTTCACAGGTTCTGCGCTGGACAGTAGAAGAAATGGAAAGACGCTACAAGATACTCAACGATCTGAAGGCAAAAAGCATTGACGCCTACAACGAACTGATTTTAAAAGGCTTGAAGAGCAAAACCGTCCTGGCTTTGCCTAAACAAGCTGATCTTGATGTGGAAACCGGAAAAACAGTCGAAGCAACGGAAACAAACAAAGGCGAGCAACAGATAAAGCACACCAAGCTTCCTTACATTATCGTAATTATCGATGAACTGGCCGATTTAATGATGGTCGCATCAAGGGATGTGGAAGAATCTCTCACCCGGCTGGCACAGATGGCACGGGCGGCCGGAATTCATCTGATTATTGCCACACAGCGGCCGTCGGTTGATGTCATCACCGGCTTGATTAAAGCGAATTTTCCCACGCGCATTTCGTTTCAGGTCTCTTCCAAAATTGATTCCCGTACGATCATCGACCAGCAGGGCGCGGAAAAACTTCTTGGCGCCGGAGACATGCTCTTTATTCCGCCGGGCACATCCAAGCTTTCCCGCATCCACGGCGCTTACGTTTCAGACAAGGAAATCTCTCGCATTGTTGACTTCATCAAAATGCAGGCTCAGCCGGCGTATGATTCTTCCATTGAGAAATTCGCGCTGGCGGCCGCGCAGAGCACTCATGAAGGTGATGATGACTTTGATGAGAAATACGACGAGGCCGTGGCTCTGGTCGGAGAACTGGGACAGGCATCCATATCGCTTGTCCAGCGCTACATGAAAATCGGTTACAACCGCGCGGCGCGCATCATTGAAAAAATGGAGTCCGAAGGCGTTGTCGGCCCTTCCGACGGCGCAAAACCCAGAAAAGTTCTTATTAGAAAGCTCCCCAGTTGAAGAAATCAAATAAAAATCATGGGCATAAATTCCAAAGCAAGCTTCAGGGTATTATACCCTCCGCTGTGCGGGATTGTTCGACTAACAAATTTCAATGCACTTCGTTTTCGAAATTTGAGTCTCACAACAAAGTGCGCATCATCAGTCTGGGCTGTCCGAAGAATCTGATTGATTCGGAAGTAATGGGCGGCCTTTTAAATCAATCCGGTCATCAACTGGTTGACCAAAGCAGCTCAGCGGACATTATCATCGTCAACACCTGCGCCTTTATCAATCCGGCTAAAGAAGAAGCCATTGAAGAGATATTAACGCTCGCCTGCGAAAAAAAGAAAAACAACCCGCGGCTGCGGATTGTCGTCGCCGGCTGTCTCGCCCAACGTTACGGCTGGGAACTTTTTGCGCAGATGCCCGAAGTGGATTTATTTATCGGCACAGGAGAAGTCGGCAACATTGTCAGCCACATAAACAAATTAAATCAGGGAAAATACAAACGGAACGCCGTAATCACTAAACCGGCTTTCTTAATGAATCATCAGCACCAGCGGATTTTATCAACAACGGCCGCAAGCACGTATTTAAAAATTTCCGACGGCTGTTCCAATCGCTGTTCCTACTGCGTTATCCCGTCCATTCGCGGCGCGGCGCGCAGCCGCAAGCCTGATGATATTCTTCAGGAGGCCGAAATACTAGCAGCCAGAGGAATAAAAGAAATAATAATCACAGCTCAGGACACCACAAATTACGGCCGGGATTTAAAAGGCCGCCCGCGGTTGTCCGCCCTCTTAAATGATATGGCGAAAATAAAAAACGTAAAATGGATTCGCCTGCTTTACGCCCATCCGGCGCGCGTTACCACAGAATTACTGGAGACCATTGCCGCCAATGAAAAAATCTGCCGCTATATTGATCTGCCCATTCAGCACATCGACGATGATATTTTAAAAGCGATGAACCGTAAAGTTACCGGCGCTAAAATCAAAGAAGTTATCGCTCAGGCGCGACAAATAATTCCCGGTATCGCCCTGAGAACATCGCTCATTGCCGGCTTTCCGGGCGAGACGCCGACAAGGTTTAACAAACTGCTTGATTTCATCAATGAAACAAAATTTGATCATCTCGGTGTCTTTACCTATTCGAAAGAAGAAGGAACAAAAGCCGCGAGTTTAAAATCGCAGGTATCCGAAAAAGAAAAAGAGCGCCGCCGTGAAACAATTATGCATGAGCAGGCATCAATTTCCGCCGCGATCAACAAGACATTGATCGGCTCGATTCAGGAAGTGCTCATTGAAGGGAAAAGCGATCGCGGCGGCTACGCTTTCATGGGCAGATGCCGCAGACAAGCGCCGGAAATAGACGGTGTAACATATATAAAAGGTCCCCAATACCAAACCGGCAGTATTGTAAAATGCAAAATAACCGCATCCGACGAATACGATCTATTTTGCACCCCTATCCGTTAAAAATAATTTTATAATCCGCGATTCTTTTGTTGTTAGGACTGTCAAGATTAAGTATTGGATATTGAAAATCAGACAATCTTGATTTGCCGGAGAATATTTTTTTATTTTCAAAAGTGACTTCAATCACATCAGGAATCTTATCAGCGTTTATTTTTCCATAATTATTAACGTGTATATGTACGATATCAAAATATTCTTTCAATTTATCGATATGTTTATTAACAGAATCGTACAAAGTATCCAAATCATGTAATTCGATGACGATTCCGGATATTCGATGATAAAATTTATCCAGTTCGTCGAGCACCAGATATTCCGACCCTTCAATATCCATTTTTAAAAACACTTTTTTATCTTCCGGTATTCTTGAAAATATTTTTTTAAAATTAGTTTCTTTTTCCGGGTTATTTCCAACTTTTTCTATAAAATGTTTCTTTCCTTTTATAAAAAATCTTTTATATTGCACAGGCAACATTACCACTTTTTTATTCATCTTAACCAGAAGCGAAAATAATGAACCTGTAATACTTATTATTGAACTCTTTAAGAAAAATTTGAAATTAATGGAATGATCGTAACAATGAACTTTACAATTTATTAATTCATTAAACTCCTTTTCAAATGTCCAATCCGTGGAAATACCCAGACTGACAAGATAATCTGAATTATATAAAGCATTTTTTGTAATAATATAACCGCCATCGTGTGCTGAACCGATTCTTATCAAATCTTCCCGATGAAAAGGTTTCCATGAAGCAGGAATATTTACCAGCGTCTCTTCATTTTTCTTGGACATTTTACATCTCTTTTATTTAAATTATAATTATTCTTCAATATCGCCGGTGAATACAAACTATTCAGAAAAATAATTAATTAAAAACCATCACTGTCATTCCCTACCTGATCGGGAATCCAGAAAAAAATAATAAAACAGTACCTTAATAATTTCTTTATTCCCCTTCACCTTTTAGTGACACTCGCTGAAAGCAAGCGAAGCGCAGTGGGGCACCCTTCACCTTGCTCCTTGTACCTTGTACCTTGCGCCTATCCCCCGCCCTTCCCTTTCACCTTCCACTGCGGACACAATTCCGACGATCCCGAATTATACTCACGGCAAACCGACGGC
>DCVU01000044.1 GCA_002327415.1 Smithella sp. UBA2180 | reverse complement strand
GATAAAGATTCCGTGCCGAATTCCACATGCGTCAAACCGGCATCAGCCATGTGTTTGAAATAATCAGCCGGGGGAACGGTGGGAACAAAAAAGCCTCCCCACGGAATGGACACTCCCGCTTCAATGAAAGCTTTGGCAACCTGAGAGCTGTGATCATAACTGGCGTTGAAAGCGGAATCAGTTATAAAAATATATTTGGCGCCGGCATCCTGCAGTTCGCGGGCATTGCGGGCTATTTCACGCGGTTCATAAAAGCGCATCCGGCCGCCCTCGATATGAGGGTAAGTACAGTAACTGCATTGAAACGGACAACCTCTCTTAGTCTGCAGGTTAAGCATGCCACCGTAAGAAAGATAAAAACTTGTATGCGGACTGGCAGGATCGAAATGTCTGTTAATCGTGCCGCTATATGGCTCATAAACGATATCCGTTTTTTCTTTTGTCAAAACTCCCGGTATTCTTTCAACATCCGCCTTTTTCTCCAAAGCATCCAGAAGCTGCGAGAGTCTTTCGCCTTCGCCGACAATTCCATAATCGGCATCAAGCGCCTGCATAAACTCAACAGGGAAGATTGTAAAACCGCTTCCGCCTAGAATTATTTTCGCCTTGGAATTCGTTCTTATCTGACGCACTAAATTCTGATATTCCGGTAAAAAGCTCCGGCAGTTTAGCACATCAGTATTATCAATATTTCTGATTGATACTCCGGCAAAATCGGGAGAAAATTCCCTGATCATCGCTTCCAGACTTTCCGGACTGGAAAAATCGTTTAGATCAACAATTTTAGTCTGGTAACGGGAATCGAGAGAACCGGCCACATAATCCAGCCCCAGCGGATATACCGGATACGGAATTCTCAGAGTATTTGCCGAAATTAGCAGTACTTTCATAGTAAGAGTAAAAACGCGCTATATTTTTACGGGTTATATATTCGTGTGAGATGAAACCTAACCTTTAGTCTTTTGATTCTGGGAAATGTGAGTAGCCAGAGCGCGTACGGAAGCGAAAACCTTTACGCCCAGTTCTTTGTTTTCTATTTTAACGCCATAGTCTTTCTCAATCATCATCACCAGTTCCAATACATCAATTGAATCAATTCCCAGATCGCCGCCCACAAGCCTTTCATCGTCTTTTATGCCTTCAGGCCCAACGTCAATTAACCCCAGCGTCTCAATGATTTTAACCTTAAGTTCACTTATCATTATTTCAATCTGACTCATTTAATAACACTCCTGTTTTTTTATCCAGCGACCATACCAGGTCCGCTTCATTTATTTATATCATTTTCCGAATCTTTTATTGGGCTTGATCTTACAGTATTAATTTCATCACCAAGAATTTTTCCCAGCACTACCTTGGCAATCCAACGTCCCAGCGCTTTTACATATCGGGGTCCGGTAAGATACATACCCAACATCGTAATCAGCCAGGAAATGCCATAAGCCACGGGGATTCCGATAATACCAACCATTGGCTTTTTCAAATCAGCGGCAATTAACCCTACTATAAAGAATGACGGTATGACCATAATAAAACTAAAAACAATTAAAAAAATGCCGATTTTTTCGGGTAGAGTATGCTGCTGTCTTAAAACCGCTAAATCAGCACGTTCATTTATAGCGTTCCTGCAAAATTCTTTACGGGCAAAATGAAGCGCCGCTTTTTTTATTATATTCAAAATATTCCCTGATTGCCGACCCGATTATCTTTCCATAATTCCGCCTATAGAATGTTTTGAACGAAGCGGATAATCTTTATAAGCTATATTCTTAAAAACTCCCGTACGCGCCTGTCCAACGGTGGCAATCAATTCATTATCTATGTAAATACGCCCGTCGCCGATTACGATGCTTGCGCCCGATTCCTTCAAAAGTGAATAACGCCGTATATCAACTTCAAAACGAACACATTTGTTAAACGGGCGAATTTGACCGTTGAAAGCGACCTCGCCACACCCCAGCGCTCTGCCCGTTCCCAGCGAACCTTTCCAAACGCAGAAAAAACCAAGCAATTGCCAGATAGCGTCCACTCCCAGGCATCCGGGCTGTACCGGATCGCCTGAAAAATGGCACTGAAAATACCATGCATCCAAACGGATGTCCTGTTCGGCTATTATTTTTCCTTGTTTACCGTCACTTTCTATCAATAATATACGGTCAACCATAAGAAAGGGAGGAGCAGGAAGCTTCGCGTCAAAATGTTCCGGAGGATCGGTTATCAGCCGGCCATAAGAGAACCCTAGAAGTTCTTCGAAATTAAAATGATCGCGCTTTAAAAATTCCTGATATTTCATAATTATTTTTTATCTTCCCGTTGTTCCGAAGTACGATAACAATAATGATTTCCAGTAACTTAAATCAAATATAAGAAAAGGTCTCTTTTGTCAAAAGAAAAAAATATGCGCGTTTCGTTTTTAATAGCTTTGAAAATGAATTTGCGTTATAAACGCTGCGCATCTGAATAATTTAAGATGAGGAGAATAAAAATGAACAGAGCCGCCCTTCATAAAATCAGTTATGGCCTATATATCGTCACCTCCGGGCAAGAAGGTAAATTCAACGGTCAGATTGCCAACTCCATGTTTCAGGTCACATCTAATCCGGCAACAGTGGCCATAAGCATAAACAAAGAAAACTATACTCACGAACTGATAGAACTCAGCCGCAAATTTGTCGTCTCAATTTTGTCCGAAGCGACGCCAATGACTTTAATCGGTCTTTTCGGCTTCAAAAGCGGGCGCGATATTAATAAACTGCAAAACGTAAAAACAAAAACAGGAACGACAAAAGTTCCCATCGTTATGGAAAATACAGTTTCCTATATTGAAGTGGAGGTGGAGAAAGAAATGGATTGCGGCACGCACACAATTTTTGTCGGTAATATTGTTGATTGCGACGTTATAAGCGATGCCGAACCAATGACTTACGCTTATTACCAAAACGTCAAAGGAGGGAAATCACCGAAAACCGCTCCTACCTACGTGAAGGACGAACCGGCGGCAACTCCTCAGGCCGCGTCCAGTTATGTCTGCAGTGTCTGCGGCTATGTTTATGATCCAGCTAAAGGCGATCCCGATAACGGAATTGCTCCCGGAACAAAATTTGAAGATTTACCGGATTCATGGACATGCCCTGTCTGCGGCGCAGATAAATCGAAGTTTGAGAAAGAATAGTTATGCTCATCAAAATGTTCTTTTGCCGACAAAGGATGAGTTAAAGGGGTTGTATGACAAATCAATTGTCGGAAACAACGGCTATCATCTAACCAAACAGATTAACCTGTTGCCACTAAGGCTGAGGAACCTCTGCCGGCTGTTCAGGAAGTAAAAGATCCGGCAACACCTGATTAATCACGGGTATGAACCCCAAAGCAAGCTGCTGGGTATAATTATACCTGCAAGCATCAGTCGAAGATGACCTTCAGGTTATGCACTAGATCAATCCTCAAGATTGATCTAGCCTAAATTTATGAAAAAAATATTGAGAATAGGATTTATTGGCGCTCTTCACATAACGGTTTACCTGTGGCTCCTGCCTTGTGTCATTCTGCCGAAATTCGGAAATATAGGCACAAAAATCACAGTGACCGTATTGATACTGATTTC
>DCVU01000138.1 GCA_002327415.1 Smithella sp. UBA2180 | reverse complement strand
TCTGATCCACTAGAATAGAAAGAATCCTTAATATCGGTATACCGGCAACCAGCATAGAGTGGAATTGTTTTGTAAACATGATCAGATCCATCACCTTAACTGTACCTGTGCCGAAAATAGCGTTCAACCAAAGATTATCTCCGGTTTTACTTTGTTCCTTAATATTTGATGGTATAAGATTGCGTGAAATCAACATAAAATTTGCGACTTCAACGGATGCAGCATCTAGTGTCCCTGACGCCTTACCGCCATTTTCATCAATTGCCTGATAAATATATTTGGGCATTTTTTATCCTTATTTAGACTATACCATTACGGCGGATGCCGCTTCTTCCAGAGTTGTAATCCCTTGAATTATTTTTTTAGCCGCATCTTCTCTCAGTGTTTTTAACTTTCCGGCAGCTAATGCCGCGCGTGTAATTTCCGGGCTAGGCCTTTGCTTGATAATCATATCTTGAATCATCTCATCATTGACTAAAACTTCAAAGACACCAGTCCGTCCCTTGTAACCGGTGTTCTTGCACTGGCTACAGCCTTTACCATGCTGAAAATTAGCGTTTTTTGCTTCTGAAGGTGTTATTCCAAAAGCAACAAGAGCCTTTTCCGGCGGATTATAATTTTCCTGACAATAGGGGCAAATAGTGCGCACTAATCGTTGAGCAAAAGAAACAATCAAAACAGANNGAAAGGTTCAATGCCCATATCAATAAATCGAGTGATAACTCCGGCAGCATCATTAGTATGCACAGTGCTCAAAAGTCTATGTCCCGTCTGTGCCGCTTGCACAGCTACTGCGGCAGTTTCCGCATCTCTAATTTCACCAACCATAATTACATCCGGGTCCTGACGAAGAACTGAACGCAAACCACTGGCAAATGTCATTCCTGCTTTACGGTTTAACTGTACCTGACGAATATCATTGATTCTATATTCAACGGGATCTTCCAATGTGATTATATTTATATCCGGTTTGTTTATTGAATTCAAAATTGCATAAAGACTGGTGCTTTTGCCACTTCCTGTTGGTCCGGTACTTAGAATCATCCCATAAGGTTTAATGCACATGCTTTCGATTTTTTCCATATCTTCAGCATCCATTCCCAAACGATTGAGTGTATAAATACCCGAACCCATATCCAACAGGCGCATGACAATATTCTCTCCATAAATCGTTGGAATTGAAGAAACCCTGACATTAATTTCCTTTTTTTCTATTTTCAGTGTAAATCGGCCGTCTTGAGGGATTCTGGAAACGGTAATGTCCATGTTGGCTAAAATCTTCACCCGGGCAATGACGGATAAAAAAAGGTTTTTGGGGGGTGAGGGCATTTCTACAAGTTTACCATCAATACGATAACGCAACTGTACAGTAGTTTGTTGTGGACTGATATGGATATCGCTTGCTTTGTCGCGGATAGCTTGAGCAAAAATAGAATTAGTCAAACGAATAACCAGAGCTTCTCCCGCCATATCCTGTAGCGATGAGATATGGACTTCATCTTTGCTCTCTGACTCTTCTTCAACCTTAGAGTCAACCTCCATAGTTCCTATAATATCACCCAAATCGGATTGCATACCGTACATACTATTGATGAGCTGATTGATTTCCGCCTCAGAACAAATTACCGGTTCAACTTCCATGTTGCTTAATTTTTCAATGGAATCCAGGATTGATACCTCTAGAGGATCAACAATGGCAATCGCCAANNGCAATTTCAATTGGTATATAAGACATTACATCCAGATCCAATGGAAAATCATTTATATGATATTTCCTAATATCAAGTTGTTCGCTTAATAATTCTATTATTTGTTTCTCTTGGACGATTCCATTGCGGATTAAATACTGGCCAAGCTTTAAATCTGTTTTCTTTTGATTAATTAAAGCTTGTTCGAGCATTTCTTCGGTCAAAAGCCCGCTTTTTACAAGTATTTCACCCAGACGTTTTTTATTTTTCATCTATCCTCCGGACAACTCTCACCTCAATGCTTCAATTTACGGCGATTGAAAAAAACCGTATCTACATCCCATTGAGATAATATTTTTGTTTTGGCGGCAATCATGGGTGGTAATTTACCTGTTGCTTCCTTTGCAGCACCAATATCTTTAAAATATTTATCAATAACAATTGCAAATTCAACACCTTCTTTTTTATTCCAGAAGGAAAAGAAAACTAATGAAGGCATATTTTGCTGATTAGGATTTCCCCGGAAAGTATTATACACTATTTCCAGATCTTTTCCACTTTCCACAGCAACAATAATATCGCCTTCATTAATCGGTTTTATATCTACGGGAATCGACGGAATATCTATTTTGTCTCCTTCCGCGATCCTATCTTTATTCTTAATATGGGGATTGGCCATAATCACTGCTTTGATGATTTCCGGATTTACTTCACCATAAATATTATGTAGCGTCCACCAAAGAGTTCTTCCTTTTGTCATTGTTAAATTTCCAAGATACTTGGGCATTTTTACATTCTGTGTTTTTTCTTCATAAACATTTATTGCATTGGAAACAGGAGAAGCCGGAGCGACCTGTTTAACCTTGGAAATAATTGGAAGAACCGGAGTTGCGAGTAATGGCTTTTGTGGGATTGCATCCTGACGTTGCAATATAATTGCGCCCATTGAAAGACCCACGGCAATAAAAATAAAAACGCTCGCCAGCGCCCATCTTAACCTCCTAAATACTGGCGTCTCCATCCCACTTATGCAGCTTCTGACCAAAAACCAGCCGGCTTTGTTCTTGCCACGAATGATCATCGTTAAAATTACCTGATGACAAAGAATAACAACTTTACGCGGATAGCCGCCGGTAGCCATATAAATAGCCGCAAGCCCCCCCAAACTAAACAAAGAGGGCAATACTTCAAAGTCTCTGGCGACACTTAGACGATAATTGATCATTGCTAACATTTGTTTAAAATTCAGAGGTTGAAGATGATAGAACAGATTAACCCTGTCAGAAAGATTGGCTCGCCTTTTAAGAATTGCTTGGAATTCTTTTTGAGCAAAGATTATTATCTGCAGCAGCTTAAAATTATTCGTTTCATAGTTAAGAAATTCACGCAAAATTTCCAGGCAATTCTCAGGAATTTTTTGGCCTTCGTCAATGATCAGAACAACTATTCTTTTTTCAGCTACTCCTTTGTCAAAGAGATAATCTTTAATCGCCTCCTTTAAATGCCATTCACTTTCACAATTATTTAAATCTTTAATTCCCAGCATCAAAGCAACAGTTTGCAGGAATTCAACAACGCTATTAAATGCCGGATCAAGCAAAAGGTGAGTTTCAATTTCCGTAGAATCTGCCGTAGCAGAAAAATTCTGGATAAGTTTACGGCATAAAGTAGTTTTCCCGGTACCAATATCCCCTATTACTACATTAATTCCGCGGCGCAAACGAACAGCTAATTCCAACTTTTGTAAACAAATGGTATACTGC
>DCVU01000176.1 GCA_002327415.1 Smithella sp. UBA2180 | reverse complement strand
TGATATATGATATGAATTAACAATAGAGACGATTTACAACAACTGTCTCAAAGATTCTTTTATATTGCGAAAATACACGCAATACATTATAAGACTCCAACTTTAACATTTTTTATGAAAGGAGTCTCAAAGTGAATATTTTAATTTTTGGCCCTAACGGCAGCGGCAAAGGAACTCAAGGCGCAATAGTGCAAAAGAAATATGGCGTGCCCCATATTGAAACAGGTGTTATTTTCCGGCAAAATATTTCTAAAAAAACTCCGCTGGGAGAAAAAGCAAAAGCGTTTATCGATCGTGGCGAACTTGTACCCGATGATATTACCATCCCCATGATTCTTGACCGCTTGAAGGAAGATGATTGCAAAAAAGGCTGGCTGTTGGATGGATTTCCCCGTAATCTGGCACAGGCTGAAGCCCTTTGGGCAGCGCTGGAAAAAGAGAAGATCAGTCTGGATTACGTCATTGAAATTGATCTGGATCGTGAAATAGCCAAGAAACGTATAATGGGGCGCAGACTTTGCAAAACAGATAACAACCATCCCAACAATATTCACATTGATGCAATTAAACCTGCGGAAAAAGATGGCAAAGTTGTCTGCCGTGTATGCGGCTGTGAGGAGATGTCCGCACGCGCTGACGATCAGGATGCCGCGGCAATCGACAAACGTCATGGCATTTACTATGATACAAAAACAGGCACTTTGGCCGCTGTTAACTATTTCAAAGCAAGAACAAAGATAATTGCCGTTGACGGCAGCGTTCCCGTAAAAGAAGTAACGGACGATATTTTAAAGAAACTTGTTTAATTTGTATGTAGATGTTTTTGATAAAAGCCCTCATATATCCATGAGGGCTTTTTCATCTTCATACCAATTCGCTTTCTTCGGCTAACTTTGTTGGCTGCGTCGTCGGCTTCCTCGACGTATGCACAATACGCCTGCGGAGCCTCCTTCTTGCCGCCGCGTTATCCTTTGAATGCGAAATGATATTAGAATTGGGATTTATGGAAAATATCAGAAACTTCAGTATTATCGCCCATATTGACCACGGCAAATCCACGCTCGCCGACCGCCTGATTCAATTTACCGGCGTCTGCAATGAGAGAAACTTTCAGGACCAGATTCTGGATAATATGGATATTGAACGGGAGCGCGGCATTACGATCAAAAGCAATGCCATATCCCTGCCCTATCACGCCCATGACGGAAAAGATTATATTCTGAACTTGATTGATACTCCTGGTCATGTTGATTTTTCCTATGAAGTCTCCCGGTCCCTTGCTTCCTGCGAAGGCGTCTTGCTCCTGATTGACGCGGCGCAGGGCGTTCAGGCGCAAACCCTGGCTAATCTTTATCTGGCACTTGATCACAATCTGGAGATTATTCCCATCATCAATAAAATAGATCTCCCCTCCGCCGACGTTGAACGGGTCTTGGAGGAAATTGATTCGGAACTAGGACTTGATCCTTTTACCCATATCAAATGTTCGGCCAAGGAAGGAATCGGCATAGAAGAAATTCTGGAAGCCATTGTCACGCGTATTCCACCGCCCACGGGCGATACCGCAAATCCTCTGGCCGCTTTGATTTTTGACGCCAAGTATGATTCTTTCCGCGGCACGATCATTCATTGCCGTGTTTTTGAAGGAGTGGTTAAAAGCGGCGATATCATAAAATTCATGTACAACGGCACAACTTATAAAGTGGAAGAGGTCGGCCACTTTCTGCTCACCCGCGCTAAACGGGATAAGCTCTTCGCCGGCGAGGTCGGCTATATAATCGCCGGCGTGAAAACCGTGGCGGATGTGCGCACAGGCGATACAATCACTTTACAAGACAGACCTTGCAGTAAGCCACTGCCCGGCTTTAAGGAAGTCAAGCCAGTGGTCTTCGCTTCCATCTATCCTATTGCTTCCGACGATTATCAGGATCTGGCTGATTCGCTGGAAAAATATAAACTCAACGATGCCTCGTTTATCTTTGAAAAGGATTCTTCCGCCGCTCTAGGCCAGGGTTTTCGTTGCGGCTTTTTAGGCCTTCTTCATCTGGATATTGTACAGGAACGACTTGAGCGAGAATATGATCTTTCTATCATTCTTTCCGTGCCCAGCGTGCGTTATCGCTTCACACTCAAAGATAAAAAAATAATCTATGTGGACAATCCGGCGCATTATCCTGATCCTGCGGAAATTGATAAAGGGGAGGAACCATATATCCGGGCCGCAATGATGCTTCCGGAGCGTTATCTGGGAGCGGTAATGAAGCTTTGCATGGAAAAGCGCGGCCTCAATTCCAACATGAATTATACCAGCCCCGGACGTGTTGAGTTATCCTATGAAATGCCGCTGGCCGAAGTCATCTATGATTTTTATGACCGTTTCAAATCCGTTACTCAGGGTTATGGTTCATTCGATTACGACATCATTGATTTTCGCGAAAGCAATCTGGTTTTAATGGATATTCTGGTTAATGGCGAAAAGGTTGATGCTCTCTCGCAGATTGTCCATCGCGAGCGGGCACGCGCGCGAGCTCTTCTAGCCTGTGATCGACTTAAGGAAGAGATACCGCGCCAGATGTTTAAAATTGCCATTCAGGGCGCCATTGGTGCGGAAATTATCGCCCGTAGCACCATCAGCGCTTTCCGCAAAGATGTAATTGCAAAATGCTACGGCGGTGATATTTCCCGCAAAAGAAAACTGCTGGAAAAACAAAAAGCCGGAAAAAAACGCATGAAGATGATCGGCAACGTGAGCATTCCGCAGAGTGCCTTCCTCGCTGTGTTAAAGTCGGATACAGATTGATCACTTTGACACGTCATTCCAGTGGAAGCAGAAATCAAGTTTTCCCCCTTTGCTAAAGGGGGATGAAGGGGGATTTAGTGAGACTCGCTGAAAATAAACGAAGTGCATTTTGAAGCGTTAGTCGAACTATCCCCGAAGCGAAGCGTAGCGGGATAATGAGTACAATCTTTCAAATCTCCCCTAACCCCTCTTTAACAAAGAGAGGAATCATCCATGCTGTTATCAGGAATACTTAATTATTGAGAATCTCCTATGAAAAAAGAACAAGCCGGGCTTTATATTCACATTCCTTTTTGCCTCAGCAAATGCGGGTATTGCAGCTTTTACTCGATCAAATCAATCAATCTTATTCCTGAATACATTGCAGCGTTAAAGAAAGAAATAAAATATTACCGCAATATCTTTTCATCATTTGACACCATCTACATCGGCGGCGGCACCCCTTCCTTGCTTTCCGCTGTGCAGATTGATGATCTTATTTCTACGTTAAACAAATATTTTGATATCGACCGGCAGGCCGAAATTACAATCGAAGTCAATCCCGGCGATGTGTCGCTTGAATATTTTCAGGCCTTGCGCAAGTTGGGAATAAATCGTTTGAACATCGGTGTTCAATCATTTGACGACAAAGTTTTAAAATTTCTGGGACGCAGGTATTCAAGCAAAGAAGCGATTACCTCAATCGAAGCAGCCAGAGCGTCCGGATTTGATAATCTGGGAATAGATTTGATTTATGGAGTACATGGCGTAAATATTAAATCATGGAAAAATACTTTGCAAAAGGCAGTGTCTTTTGCGCCGGAACACATCTCCTGTTACCAGCTATCGCTCGATGATAGAACACCCCTATATAAAAAATATTCTTTGAATGACTGGCATCTTCCCGATGAAAATACGGAACTCAAATTATTTTTAACCAACTCTGAAGAACTGGAAAATGCCGGGTACATTCACTACGAAGTTTCTAACTTCGCACGCCTTGATAAATTTAAATCCCGGCACAACCAGAAATACTGGCAGCATGCGCCTTACCTAGGCCTAGGTCCTGCGGCACATTCTTTTTTGAATAATAAACGCTGGTGGAATAAAGCTGCCGTTAAAACGTATTTAAATAAGATTGTTCAAGGTAAAATGCCGGTAGAAGATACGGAAACACTTTCCGCGGAGCAACTGCAACTGGAAGCATTGTTTCTTGGCTTGCGCACCCAAGCCGGAATTGATTTGAAGCTTTACAAAACCAGACACGGTATTGATTTGCTCGCGGACAAAGAAACTATCATTGACGTGCTAATTAAAAATAAACTTGTAGAATTAAGAAACGGCTTTTTGTACCCGACTCGAGCGGGAATGGCTATAGCTGACAGCCTGGCGTTGATTTAAAACTTTTCTAAGGCTCTCATCACGCGCCGTCTTCGGGTGTGTGGTTGTGGACACACTGGTTGGAAGCCTATTTTATTGACTGAGTTTTGCGCTGGCAAGTCGATTAAGGCTTACGCCGAACTCGGCAGCCTGAATGGCAAGTTTTTGATGAACCTGCGGCGGGACGCGCACCATAAATTTACCGCTATAATGCCGGGACGAGATAGGATCGGGTATACTTTCGCCATGTTTATGCATATCCCGTACGACATCATCAACTACCTTACGGATTCCGCTTAAGGCTTTCTCCGGTGTTTTTGCAAGCCAGCTAAGGCTGGGAAATTCGGCGCAAAGACCGACATACTCGCTGTCATCCTCAGACCATGTTACCCGATAGGTATATTTATCTTTTTTCATGGGCATGTTCTACCTCCAATTTTTCTATAGCCAGAAGAACCTGTTTGACTTGATATGCCTTGGCTTTCCCCTTGTCATTCTGAATGTTTATTCGAGGGTCGCCCTGCCATGGTGTTTTATATATACGATGATTACTGCCCTGCTGCCGAGGTGCGCCAAAATAATGATCACACACTTTGCATAAATCGTTAAATCGGATATCCCTCGGATTATGCTGCATATGCTTAATCAGGTCTTCCACTTTACTCATGGTTTATATAGTATCACTATTGATATCATTGTCAAGAACTTATTTACGGGTTATCTTGTGGAATTAAAGAAAGGATTTTTGTGTCCGACTCGCGCGGGAATGGCTGTAGCCGACAGCCTGGCGCTGATTTAAAAGTTTTAAGTAATTAAGTGAAAAGTGAACGGGAGAAATAAGATTGAGCTGGTTCAGTATTAAAGATTGAATCAAACATTTCAATATTTAAAGCAAAAAACTTATAGCAAGATTAAATAAATGGTTCAATCAGAATGAATGAACCAGCAGGAAGGCGCTTATTCGCCGACTGGGGCAAAGGCTGTATAGCTTGGGTTTGCATTTGCCGCTTCCATTTGAAAAAGGTAAAGATTTTTATCTTTTACGAGTTTAATTGTATGCGCATTTAACAGGTTGACTATACTGTTGCGCCATTCTTTAAGGTGCCCCCGATAATAGTTGTAATCTGTCTTGGAGCCGTATGGATTGTCCGCATGCAATATGCCGCCGCATTTTTCATAGATCTTTATGAATCTATCTTTTGTTAGAAAGTCATCTTTTCTGTCAGACCAGTCTGATTTCATGCCTGGAATGCTGCTTGGTTTTTGAATGATTGGATGAGGGTAGAATTCTGGGTTTATACGCTCCATATCTTGAAGCATAAGTTTTGCGTTCCAGTGTTCTGCGAATTTTTTATATTGATTTGCGTAAATATCTTTGTTTGCAATTAAAGAACTGAACGCTATTAATTCTAAAATTTTCCTTATCTGCAGACAGGTTGACTCAATTGTGGTCGGTACATACAACGCGTGTACAGTGCCAAACATAAAGGCATCAACGACAGCTGTGCGTTGCTTTATTTCAATTAAAACTGCGCGATATTTATCTTGGGCTTTGTCCATTTGGTACGCCTAACGAAAAGTGAGCCGGAACGGCCCACGGGCCGCGATCGGCTGGAGCGACGGGTTATGTAGCTTTTAATGATTGAAATCCTTCAATATTAACACCACATCTGTAAACATAACTAATAGCTTCAATATTTATAGGCCCAATATGGGCCGCTTCGATGATCGGCATAATGTTGTGATGATATGCCTTTTCATGCTTCCATTTTTTAAGAAGAGCCTCACCGCTTATGAAGTTTTCTTTAACTGCTTCTCTATTAATTTCAATCCACACTGATCTACCCCATTTTTTTCGATAGGGTACAAATTCAGACCAACTTGAAAGAGGATATTTTTTGCAATAAGCATCCGTTTGAAAATTTGCAAAATCAAATAGACTTATCCCCCCAAGAAAGCGAACGTATGGATAGAATTCAGGGCCTCTGCTACTCCCCCATCTCTCCTTTTCTGGAATAGAAGGGTTTGGCAATATATGACCAATTTTTATTATCATGTTGTAACGGGTCAGTGATGTCGTATGCCAAAGCTTACCAAGAAGCAGTTGTGGAAAATCATCTTCGCTATCCAATAGATTTATTCCTCGCACATAACAAATAATATTATCGTTCAACTTTTATCTAATCGTGACAGAGGTAATTTGCTGCTCAAGATAACTTTTAATTTTTTGTAATTTTTCGTCTGAAAAAGATTTTTCTTTCAGAAATTTTTTGTCCAGAGTTTTTGTAGGTACAAACTTTTGTAAAACATATTTGCTCGCGCCGGAAATCAGTTCTCCAATTTGCAGAATATCATCTTCTTCAAGCTGTGATTCTATGATGGTTGTGCGGAATTCATACGGAATTTTTGCTTTTAGAATAAGCTCAATGCTTTCTTTGATTGAATCGGCATTTACCGGAACTTTGACGATGTTTTTGTATTTATCCAGCGGTGCCTTGATATCCATGGCAATAAAATCAAGCAGTTTTTCATCAAGAAGAGTTTTGATAACCTGTGGCTGCGAGCCGTTGGTGTCCAGCTTGACGGCAAATTTCATTTTTTTAATTTTCTTGATAAAGGGCGCTAAATCATCGTAGATAGTCGGCTCACCGCCGGTAATTGCCACAGCATCAAGCTTTCCCTTGCGCGTATTAAGAAACTCCATAAAATCTTTTTCTTTTATGCAGCGCTGAAATAAACTTGGATTTACAAGTTCCGGGTTATGGCAATAGGAGCATTTGAAATTGCAACCCTGTAAAAAAACAACCGCGCTAATTAACCCCGGATAATCAATAAGTGATACTTTTTGCAAACCGCCAATTTTCATTTTTTTCCTTTATATTTTAGACGCAGAGATACATTGCTAAATAATTCTTCTCACAATCTTTAATTATTAGTATTAAAATTTGAATACCTGCCGCGAATCGAATTCTTCCTGCTTACCTTTATTCCACTGTTTAACAGGCCGCAGGTAACCAACCACACGTGAATAAACTTCGCAGAAATCATCGCAAATCGGACATTTTTCCTGTTCACCTTTTATATACCCGTGTGACGGACATACGCTGAAGGTGGGAGTAAATGTTATGTAAGGCAAATGATAATTAGAACAAATCTTGTGAACTAATCTTTTTACCGAGTTGGGATCATCAATTCTCTCCCCGGCAAAGGTATGGAATACCGTGCCACCGGTGTATTTCGTCTGAATTTCATCCTGCAAATCCAGCGCTTCAAAGACATCATCGGTATAGTTTACCGGCAATTGCGTGGAATTCGTATAAAACGGTTCCGCGTTTTTCATTTTGTCATCACTGGCAGTGATAATTTCGGGATATTTTTCTTTGTCAATTTTGGCCAGACGATATGACGTCCCTTCCGCCGGTGTCGATTCCAGATTATAATTATTCCCCGTTTCCTTCTGGAAATTGATAAGCTGTTTTCTCATAAAATCCAGAACCTCTTTCGTGAAGGCCTGACCTTTTTCCGAAGCAATGTTAATGCCCAGCAAATTCAAACAGGCTTCATTCATACCGACAAGCCCGATGGTTGAAAAATGATTCTTCCAGTATTCATTAAATCTCTCTTTAACACCGCGTAAATAATACCTGGTATATGGATAAAGGTTGCCTTCCGTGAATTTTTCCAGAACCTTTCTTTTTGTCTCCAGACTTTCCTTTGAGAGTTCCATCAGCCGCTCCAAGCGTTGCAGAAAATCTTTCTTGGACTTGGCCAGATATGCAATACGCGGCATATTGATTGTGATAACGCCTATGGAGCCTGTCAACGGGTTGGAACCGAACAACCCGCCGCCTCTCATTTCCAGTTCACGATTGTCGATACGCAAGCGGCAGCACATGCTGCGGGCATCTTCCGGGTTCATATCGGAATTGATGAAGTTGGAGAAATAAGGAACGCCGTACTTCGCTGTCATTTCCCACAAATCATGTATATTCGGATCATCCCAGTTAAAATCTTTCGTAATGTTATATGTCGGAATCGGAAACGTAAAAACTCTTCCTTTGGCATCACCTTCCGCCATAACCTGCAAAAAGGCTTTATTGAAAAGGTTCATTTCTTCCTGAAATTCTTTATAGGTCTCTTTTTGCGGCATACCGCCGATGATCACATTCTGATCAGAATAATATTTGGGAACGGTAACATCCAGTGTTACGTTGGTAAAAGGCGTTTGGAAGCCTACTCTCGTCGGCACATTAATATTGAAAATGAATTCCTGAAGGGCCTGTTTAATCTCTTTAATAGTTAATTTATCATAACGGATAAATGGCGCAAGCAGTGTATCAAAATTGGAGAAAGCCTGCGCTCCGGCGGCTTCTCCCTGCAAGGTATAAAAGAAATTAACCACCTGGCCCAAGGCGCTGCGCAAATGATTGGCAGGCTTGCTTTCCACCTTGCCGGATACACCCTGAAAGCCCTGCAAGAGCAGATCATACAAATCCCAACCCACGCAATAAACGGAAAGCAGACTTAAATCGTGAATATGGAAATCACCATCGGTATGCGCTTTGTGAATTTCCGGTGAATAGATTTCATTGAGCCAGTAAACCTTACTCACTTCCGAAGAGATGTAGTTATTCAATCCTTGTAAAGAATAATCCATATTGCTGTTCTCATTGATCTTCCAATCAAGCTTCTTCAGGTACTGATCAACAAGATCAACTTCCATTTTATTGGTAATATCCCTTAAACGGGAATGCTGATCACGATATATTATATAAGACTTGGCCGTTTTCCGATAAGGAGTCTGCAAGAGAACTTCTTCCACGACATCCTGAATTTCTTCAACGGTTAAAACTTTACCGTCAAAGAGCTTTTCGGCAAGATTTAAAACCTTGATAGTTAATTTACTCGCCTCTCTAATATCAAACTCACCAGTGGCAGCGCCGGCTTTGGCGATGGCATTGGTGATTTTTTCGGCGTTAAATTTTACTAAACGACCATCTCTTTTCCTAATTTTAATGTTCATTCACGACTCCATTAATAAATTAGAATATTAAATACTTGCTGCCTCTCTACAACGCTATATATTGTGGTATGAAAACATACTACCACTACATATAGTAATTATCAAGAGAATAATAAAAATAATTTTAGTTGGGTATTGTGGAGGAAATTTACCTATATAACCGATAAAATACGATCAGATACTAAATATCATGCCTTGTTGTATCCTGAAAAAATCATGGAAAAAACGGCCCGGCCTTGAGTGGAAGATCTAAGATCCGTGGAATAACCAAACATAGCCTTCAGTGGCACTTTAGCTTTAATTTCGCTCACTGTTCCCTTGGGATTAACGGATTGAATTTCACCTTTGCGGGCATTTATATCACCGATAACATCACCCATAAATTCACTGGGCGTAATAATATCAACCATCATTAGCGGCTCGAGCATAATCGGATCGCCATTGCTACAGCCATCACGGAAAGCATTTGCCGCCGCAATTTTATAACCCTGTGCTGAAGACTCACCTTCCCTGAAAGATCCGCCGATTACCGCCACCTCGACATCTATTACCGGATAGCCATTGAGAATGCCGTTCATCATTGCTTCCGTGATGCCTTCCTCAATGACAGGATAATATTCGGCAGGGATTATACTATCATCTATCTTCATAATTATTTCATTTCCAGAACCGCGCTTACGCGGCGCCAGAGAAAGTCGAACATGCCCAAAATGTTTCTTTTCACCCAGTTCCTTTTCAAATATTCCTTCCATTTCCACTTTCTTTTGAATCGTTTCTCGATAAACGACCCTGGGTCTGCCGACATTAACATGGCTATTGAATTCGCGGCTTAAACGATCAACAATAATTTCCAGATGCAGTTCTCCCATGCCGGAAATTATCGTTTGCGCGGTTTCATCTTCGTATTTTACCTTCAGGGTTGGATCTTCTTCTATTAACTTATCCAACGCCATTGTCAGCCGTTCCTGATCCGCTGGTGTTTTGGCTTCAATGGCCTGGCTGATTACCGGCTCGTAAAATTCTATCAGTTCCAGCATAATCGGATGTTCTTCATCACAAAGAGTATCGCCTGTAGTTGTAGTTTTTAACCCTAACACGGCGACTAAATCCCCGGCGGAAGCTATATCTATTCTTTCCCGTTTATTGGCATGCATTCGTAACAGGCGGGCTACTTTTTCCCGCTTCTTTTTTATTGAATTGTAAATTTCATCATTAACATGGATTTTACCGGAATAAATCCGCAGATAGGTGAGCTTTCTGCCTTCATCAAGCATAATTTTAAAAGCCAGCGCCGCCAGCGGTTCCTTATCGGAACTATGTCTGACTTCTTCTTCTTTGGTAACAGGATTGACTCCTTTTACGGGCGGAATATCCTCTGGAGACGGCAGATATTCAATGACGGCATCAAGGAGGGGTTGAATTCCTTTATTGCGCAGGGCCGTGCCACAAAGCACCGGCACTATTTTTAGAGAGATTGTCGCTTTTCTCAAGGCTTTTTCTATTTCGGCTACTGTAATTTCTTCACCGTCAAGATACTTGTCCGCCAGGTCATCATCAACTTCAGCGAGTGCTTCTATCATCTTTTCCCGTTTTAACTTGGCCACACCTGCAAATTCTTCCGGAATCTCCTGCGTTGAAAATTCCATACCATGGGTTGAATCATCCCAGACCAACATTTTCCAATTAACCAGATCAATCACACCTTGGAAAGTATCCTCACTACCTGCGGGAATCTGGATAGTAACAGGAATAGAAGTAAACCGCTGATGCATCATTTCGACGGCGCCAAAGAAATCTGCACCTACCCGATCCATCTTATTAATAAAGGCGATTTTAGGAACACCGTACTTATCCGCCTGGTGCCAAACAGTTTCCGATTGCGGCTGTACGCAACCGACAGCACAGAAGACAACTATAGCTCCGTCTAAAACACGCAGGGAACGCTCAACTTCAATGGTAAAATCGACATGCCCAGGAGTATCAATTATATGAATATCATGATTATTCCACGCGCAAGTTGTCACTGCTGAAGTAATGGTTATGCCTCTTTCCTGTTCCTGCGGCATCCAATCCATAACGGCTTCGCCGTCATGTACTTCACCCATTTTGTAAGATTTTCCGGTGTAAAAGAGAATTCTTTCCGTCACCGTTGTTTTTCCGGCATCGATGTGAGCAACTATACCGATATTACGTGTGCGGGATATTTTTGATTTCGCTGCCATAAGATAATTAACTATTTTTCTCTTTTTCCGGAATAAGAAGTTCCAAATCAGGAAAAAAAGCTTTTTGAGTAGAAACATGACCTTTAATTGAGGGCAGTTCTTTACCTTCCACTAATATTTTTACTTTTTTTATACCGGGAACATTTTGAGTTATAGAGTTCGTTAAGGAATAAATTGTTGCCATTTCCGCTGTGGAACCACCCGGGTGCAGCTTAATCAGATTCTTGCTGAAGTTAACAAGAGCAGTTTCAGAATCTACTACTTTTACATCTCTTAAGGTTACACCGGCAGGAAATGTGTTAACCAACCCCGCTTTCGAACCTTCGAGCAATGCTTTAACGATTTCTTTGGATTGCGCCGCAGCATCATTTTCTTTAATGACATAACGCTTTTCGGGTATTAAAAAACGCTCCTGCGGGTCGGAAAAATAAATTTTAGCTATCTGTTTTTCTTTCTTTTTCAGAGCGTCCATGTCCACTGGAGGGAATATTAGATTAAACAAAGTAACAAAGAAAAGTACAAGCAGAATAAATGCTCCACTGAGAATAACCGAAAGATAAAGAATTCTCGTAGATTTTTTTACTTTTTTTTCTTTAATATTTTCTGACCGGCGTTGTCTTTTTGTCGTCATAAAAACTGAACTCCTCTTCAAAAAACTGCGCCAATCTAGGGTATTTTGCCCCTGCTGTCAAGCACAACGCACTTTTTTCAAAATAAATCACGGGTATGAATCCTAAAGCAAGCTTTGGAAATCCATACCCTCCGCTGTGCGGGATTGTTCGACTTACGCTTCGAGCTTTGCTACGTTCGTCTTTAGCTATATCTCACAATCCCAAGTCGCTTACGCTCCTGGGATAATTCGACCATCAAGTTTCAGTGCACTTTGTTTCTGAAACTTGGGTCTCACTAGTAATTTTCGGCCAAAACCTCATAATACGATTGCGGGTGTTTACAGGCGGGACATTCTTTGGGCGCTTCCGGTCCTTCATGCACGTAGCCACAGTTGATGCAGTGCCATTTGGTTGCCGCCTTCTTTTTAAAGACATCACCCTTGGCTATATTGGCAACCAGTTTACGATATCTTTTCTCATGGAACATTTCGACTTTGGATATTTGTTCAAATGAACGGGCTACTTCCGGAAAACCCTCTTTCTTGGCAATTTTGGCTGCTTCCGAGTACAGAGTTGTCCATTCCATATTTTCACCAGCCGCCGCTGCTTCTAAATTGCTCTTGGTATCGCCGATTACACCTGCCGGATAGGAAGCTGTAATTTCAAGCTCACCGCCTTCAAGATATTTAAAAAATACTTTAGCGTGTTCCTTCTCATTTTCCGCCGTTTCCAGAAAAATGCGTGAAATCTGTTCAAAACCTTCTTTTTTTGCAGCACTGGCAAAAAATGTATAACGATTTCTCGCCTGAGATTCACCGGCAAACGAAGCCAGCAAATTCTTCTCTGTTTTTGTCCCCTTGATTGATTTAGTAGCCATCACTCATCTCCTTTCTTTGACTTGTTTTTAATATGTTATGCATTCTTTACAATTTATCAACTGTCATCTATGAAAATTTTTTACCAATGGAAAAAGCTTTTCCCAGATATTTTCCCACACTATAATAGGATTGTATTTCCGGTCCGTAAAGCATTGGATTTATTTTTAAAATATCCGGTAATCCGCCTTCTCCCAGCATTGATTCATCTATCTGGACATCCATTATCTCGCCTATAAAATGCGTATGGATGCCTATTTCGACGAAATTTGAAAGTTTACATTCCAGAATCATTGGAAATTCCTGAATATAAGGAGCCTCCACTTTTTTGCTTTTCACAGCAGTGATTTTTGCCGCTGCAAATTTATCAACATTTCTTCCGGAAGCCATGCCGCAGTAATCGGCAATTTCAATCTGACCGGCTGAAGGCACATTAATTGTAAATGCCTTACGCTCCATGATATTGCCATGTGTATAAGTAGCTCCTCTTAACGATATAGCTACACATGGTGGTTTTGAACTGCATACACCTCCCCAGGCTATAGTCGCGGCATTGGGTTTGCCGTCTTTATCATATGTTCCTACCAACCACACGGGCGTGGGATAAATCAAAGTTTTTGCGCCAAAAGATTTTTTCATACAATCCTCCCTGTTTTAAATTTAATTACGGATATGAACCCCAAAGCAAGCTGCGGTGCATTAAACCCCGCTTATGCGGGATAATTCGACTAACGCTTCAAACTTCATTCCGACTAGTCGGAATTAGTTTTCATCGAGTCTCATTACAACCTACAGATATTACGGTACTGCNNGGGACTATTAACTTTTGATAATATAAGGAGAATACTTTTATGGCCACCATTATGCCGGAATCTGAAAATGTGCAAAAAGCGATTAAATGGATATCAGCAAATTTAGAAGAAAACAAACCTTTGCCAAAACTCCTGGAACAAGCAGTTTTTAAATTTGACTTGTCGCCCAAGGATACGGAATTTCTTACTAATTTCTTTCGCGAAAGCCGGGCAGGAAAATAAGCAGAAAACATTAAGATCGGGCAATTCCCTGCCAGCAGTGAATTGCCCGATCTCGCAATATTGTTAAATCGGACATGCTAATATCAAGATAGAGTTTTTGTCTTTAATAACGCTGCTATTTCGGTAAGCAACTCCTGATCTTTAGTCAGGGACGCCGGAACTGTTGCTGTTTCCTGTTTATTCTTCATAATCATCCCGATAAATTTGACAATGAAGATATACAATGCCAACGCAACAATAAGAAAATTGACTATTTCACCGATAAAAAGTCCATAAGGAACTTCCTTGCCGTTGATCAACCATTTCCAACCCAGATAACCCTGCTGGCCAGGCATGACAACACCTACAAGGGGCATAATAATATGTTTGACCAGAGAATCGACAATTTTACCGAACGCCGCTCCGATAATAACACCTATTGCCAGATCAATCACGTTACCTTTGAATGCGAAATTCTTGAACTCTTCCAGCATAGCGGACACTTTCTTCTTGGTTCCCATATTTTCTCCTTTCGTTAATTTTATCACTACTCGATAATGGACATTTCTTCGTAAATTCTCAACTCGATCATACTAAAAAAAGTGTGATATTGCTCTTTATCCAACAGGCGTCGTATTTCCCAGCCCGTTTCTGTCTTTTGTTCTGTTGTCACGGCAAGGATCACCTCGCATTCTTTCCAATTGAGTCGCTGGACACGAACATTGGCTTTTGTCCGCCAATCACCCGAAATCACATAGTCAGAATCGACCCGGTGATTCTTTTGATCTATGGTGATATTACTGCCGATATTTTTTTCTTTAAAAACATTCGCGATGGCTTTAAGAATTACGGTCTCTTTTGCCTCATAAACATACCTGTACTCATCCGGTTTGGATATTACTGTTTTGCCAAACTCATTGGCACAAGACATAAGATTGCAAATGAGAACAAGAAGAATAGGCAAAAAAAATGTTTTATTAATCATGCAATATCTTTCGTGATAATCATGAACACCTACCGGCTATTCCCGTTTATCCACCAATCATTTTTTTCTTTAAACCACCAAAGGGAAGAGTCCGTTTTAGTAATTCTTTCGGAAAGTTTTTTCCCGTTCTCAGTACTTAATCTCTGTAGTGCAAAGTTTATCCACTCTTCCGAATATTTATTCCCCAAGTCACCGCATTCTTTCAGCTGTAAGATAAGAGCAATTTGATCGGCATCCCGGGCAATTAACGCTTCCCTGGTCTCTTTCGCATTAAACTCTTCGATCGCCGACCGGATATCGTCACCAAAAAAAAGCCCGTCCGTTAATTCTTTAACGGCTTTGGCTTCATCAACATCCACATATTTCTTATTGACATAATTCATATCACCGGTGCGCGCTTCCGGCAAATCATGAAGAATACACATTTTCAACACGCGCAACTCATCCAGCGAATCATCCATTTTACAAAGAGTGTAACCGACAAATACGGTACGCAAAACGTGTTCGGCTACCGATTCCTTGCCGCTGCCCAGAAACTGATAACCACTGCGCGGCGTTCTGCTGAGCATTCCAACTTCAAACAAAAAATTGGCAAGACTATCCATTTTATTGTGATACTCCAATTCTGAAAGTGTAGCGCAGCGGAATTGGCAAGTAGAACAATCCCGATAAGCGGAGGACATAATAACCGGCAACTTGGTGCGAAATGTCTCTAAAGCTTGATTTTGTATTCATATTTGGGATTCCTTTTTTAATATTTTGATCCGATTGGACATCATTTCCGATATTTTTGTGACCTGCGACTGCATCGAAGCAACACTGTCCGGACGCAAAGCGATAATTTTGTCCAATTGAGCTTTCCAGTGTTCCAGCGCAGCAATTTCATTCTCTCTTATCTTTTTTTCAAAACGATCCTGATATTCTTTTATAAATAAATCTGTTGAGCTCATTTAAACCACCTTAAATTCATTTTTATAATTTTTAGGCATTATATCATTGGACGCTTATCTTGCAACAAGGAATTTAAAAATCATAATTTGACACTATTCACTAAATACTATATCACGGGTAACAAATTTGCGCTTAGCAAATAAGCGCCCCAAATGAATCACAGAGGGATAAATAAAATATGCCAGCCAAACCGAAACCTGAAGATATAGCCGGAGGGCAAGCACTTATTGAAGGCGTCATGATGCGTCACGGCAATAAAATCGCGGCAGCAGTGAGAAGACCGGATAAGGAAATTGTTTTTCAGGAACGTGAATATATCCCCCTGACTAAACGCTATAAAATACTAGGATGGATGTTTATTCGAGGAACAATCACTTTATTTGAAATGATGATTATCGGAATCAAGTGCCTGATGTTTTCTGCAGAAGTTGCCTTGTCGGAAGAAGAAAAAAAACCCCAGGGATGGGAGATGTATCTTTCGTTTGTCATAAGTTTCGCCGTTGCCATTTTTTTCTTTGTTGTTGTGCCGGCGTTTTTCTTTACTAAAATTAAAATCTTCGTTTCCAATTTAATTCTCCTGAATATTTTAGAAGGCTGCGTTCGACTGGGCATTTTCCTTTGTTTTCTTGCTGTCACGCTCTTAATGAAAGATATGCGACGGACATACATGTACCACGGAGCGGAACACAAAACTGTATTTGCCTGGGAACATGGTCAGGAATTGACTGTAGAAAATGTTAAAGGATTCTCTACACGCCATCCCCGTTGCGGAACAAGCTTTATTCTTTTTGTGATGATTGTATCCATATTGGTCTTTTCTCTATTAGGACGCCCTGATTTCCTACATAGAGTACTCTACAAAATTTTACTTCTTCCTGTTGTTGCCGGTATTTCTTACGAAGCAATCCGTTTTACCGGCAAATACAGCCATTCAAAACTGGTACAACTGCTGAGTTGGCCTGGATTAATGCTGCAAAAAATTACAACAAGTGAACCTTCCGATGATCAAATTGAAGTAGCCATCGCCGCTATGAAAAAAGTAATTTGAAATCAAAGGGCCATAAAAATAGACAGATTCCTACTCCCTAAAAAATTAAAATTTAATCTTATGATTACCAGATGATTTATAAAATTTTTCACTTACATCATATAAGGAGTTGACTTTTCTTGCCAATCGGAGTAATTAAACACGGAATAATTGATATTTTTCACTCTCTTAAACAGGGGGAAGAGTCTAATGATTAAGCAATATACTTTAGCCTTGATTATGGTTGCCTTTTCAGCCGTCCTTATTTACCAACCGGCGAATTCGAAGGAAAATACAGCGCAAACAACACTTAAAGAAACTGCAGAGATAAAAACAGAGGCCAAGGCAAAAACAGAAGTAAAAGAAAAGGAGGTTAAGAGCAAAACAGCAGTTTCTTCCACTGCTAAAGCTACTCACAAAATTATTTCTGCCAAGGTTAGGTATTACAAAATAAAAAAGGGCGATGGTTTAATGGGAATCATCCGCCGTGAACTAAAGGTTGCCGAAACCGATATTCCTAAAACAGTTAGGATTATTAAATCAATCAATCCACGCATTAAGAATGTTAATAAAATTAATCCAGGCACAGTTATAAAGTTACCCGGCAGAACAGTCTTAGCCGAAACTCCGGTAAAAACTAAAGCCGTGGATCAGAAAGCTTTAAAACTCACGGAGAACCAAACTCAACCGAAAAAAATTGCCGAAGTAAAAAGAAAAAAAGTTATGCCGCCGGAAGTCGGCTTCGCTGTACTTAAGCATGTTCTCACTCAAATGAATGGATCAATTACCACTACGGGCAATTATTATCTTCCCCTCTCTAAAACCGGGCAGGTGACAATTGATTGCTCTAAAATTCCTGTAATTGAATTTGATGATAATACAATTGTATTCCTTGATCTGGAAAACCGTGCCAATAATAATCTCAAAAAGATGATCAGTGATAATTGGTCAAACTACTATTTAGTTAAAACGGACAAAAATGATGATGTTATCGCTATCTTAAAAAAAGTTATTAATACCACTAAGAGTTACAGAATGATTAAGGGTGAAAAGCCTATGATGATCGGCGCTTTTCCTCCGGTGGAGTTAACGGTCGATTGGGTAATTTTCAGCACTTTCCCCAAACAAACAAAACCATCAAAGCAAGGATTGCGTCTGATTCATGAAAATAATTTGCTATTGCCCAAGTCAATCAAAAACTATTCCCAGAAAAACGGTCTTATTGTTACTGAAATTTCCGAGGAAACAGGTCTGGTTGGAAAACCGGAAGAAGTTTATTCTTTGCAGCCGATGCCGGTCTTTCCTACAACATCAGCCAAAGATTTTTCTTATGCCCTGGTTTCCAATTTGGGACTGAGCGCCGAAAAAGATGTTGATATTCAAATGTTCGACACTGTAAAAGACGGTTTTAATTTATCGATTAAAGCCGATGTTCTGGTAAACAAGGAAAATAAGAAATATATTATCTATTCACAGATTTTATCTCCACAATTCGTCAATGCGCTGAAACAAGCAGGTAACGAACTTATCTTCGTTAAAGATAACGATTCTCCGGAAAAAATCATGGAAAAGATTTTACACGGTCTTAACATTCCTTTTACTTCCGGCAATTTTACGTTTTCCGGACCGGAGAAAAACCAGGCGCCTTATGCTCTAAACTTTAATGGCACCAAGATCAAGACCGATAAAGATCTATACGTTATTGATTTTGATATTGATCAAGAATTACGCGGTTTGCTTCAGGAGGTATGGTCCGCTAATATCGCCAAATATTAATGACTCCATATTCTTATGTTTAAAGCTATAGCCCTTTTCTCCGGTGGATTAGACAGCATGCTGGCGGCAGAACTTGTCCGCAGGCAAAACATTGATGTTCTTTGTCTAACATATACAACCCCTTTTTTTAACGCTCAAAAAGCGCAAGCCGCCTCAAGGCAAATAAATCTGCCTCTGGAAGTTGAAGATATCACCACAACACATCTTAAGATGCTCAAATCTCCGCGCTATGGCTATGGTAAAAACATGAATCCCTGCATAGATTGTCACACACTTATGCTTCAAATAGCCGGGGAAAGAATGAAAAAGTCCGGTTTTGATTTTATTATTACCGGAGAGGTTCTCGGTCAACGTCCAATGTCACAAAACAAGCAATCTCTTTACGTTGTAGCTAAAAATTCCGGTTATCCAGACTACATTCTACGTCCCCTGAGCGCTCAATTACTTGAACCGATAAAGGCGGAAAGAGAAAATTTGATTGACCGCTCAAAATTGCTTTTCATTCAGGGACGCGGACGCAAGGATCAAATAAAACTGGCTGCTGATTTCGGTATAGTTAAATACGCTCCTCCTGCAGGAGGATGTCTGCTTACCGATCCCATGTTTACTAAGCGTTTGCGCGATTTATTTTCGCATCAGGAAGACCATGATATTCATGATCTCGACTTATTAAAATATGGTCGTCATTTTCGCGCTGATGATCAAGGCAAAATTATTGTCGGCCGCAATAATTCCGATAATGAAAACTTGCGTGAACTTTCGACGGATGATGATATTGTTTTATTCATGGCTGACTTTCCCGGACCTCACGTTGTAATACCTCATGGAATTATTGCATTACTTCCGTTCGCAGCAGCACTCTGTGTTCGCTATAGTGATGCTCCCTCCGATAGCGAAGCAAATGTAATTTATCAGCACAAAAAATTATCAAATATCATCAAGTCCAAATCAGTCGCAAAAGAAGACTGCGAAAAATGGGTTATATAACAAAAGATGAAAATTAGAGGATTAGAGGATTAGAGGATTGGGAAAGATAAATCTCCTGCTGAACCCGCCAAAGTCTTCGCCAACGCGCCCGCTTGAATCCATATCTCGTTGCCCGCGCAAACGACCGCTCCATAAGATGCTGACGGATACGGATGTCTTGTTGGGATGCCGGAGTTTGCGCAGCGCTTCGCATCTTGTCCAAGTCTTCCTTCCGCCGGCGCCGGGTGAGCGTCCGGCTATTTTTGACTTTGTACATGGAGTGACTAATGAACAGTTTCGACAAGCCTTGTTCGAACACCTATATTCATAAACATCCCGGTTGGGCTTATAGCTGCTTCTCTTTAAATAGTTGCCCGCAGGACATAAGTAAGAGTCCGTCTCTGGATGATAGTGGAAATCATCCTCGTGAAAAATGCCTTGAAAATCATTATGACTTTTCTTTAAATCAGGGATATGGGCCTTTACACCCAGATCACAGCAGGCGAGATAATTATCAGCAGTTCCATACTTTGTATCCGCAACTACTGTTTCTGCCGTTGTTTGTGTATTGTCCTGGTGCATGGCCAATAAAGTGGATAGCAAATGGGCTTCGTTGACTTCCCCCGGTGTAATCTCCGTAGCCGTAATGACTTCAGCCTTGCCATCAACACTGCGATGGGCTTTGTATTGAAGATTCCTTTTGCCGCCCCCCTGTCTGGTCACGGAAGCGTCCGGATCGGTGGTGGAGATATGATTGCGATTAGCAGCTCCTGATTTCGGTTCATGATCTTCTTCGGGATTCTCTTTTTCTTCCAACCGGGATTCCAGTTCATTAAATCCTTTGACCAAATGCATTTTTAACGCCTCTTTATTTAGTCGTCCCTGAAAAACTTTTAACACATTGATATTATTACTTGATTAACGTATTTTTATGTGCTATAATTGCCGAAATTTTAGGAAAAGGAGCCCAAAACCGGCAAATTTATGAGACCGAAAGACAACAGTTTTGAAGAATCCCATGGGGAATTGTTCCGATCGAGTTTGGAACAGATACTGGACAGAAGACATCCCTTGTATGTCATTGCCAATAAAATAGATTGGACAAGATTTGATAAGTCCTTTGGCAACCTGTTTGCTCAGA
>DCVU01000181.1:737-6962 GCA_002327415.1 Smithella sp. UBA2180 | reverse complement strand
CGGAAAGATTACCTGTGCATCATCAATTGATGGCAAAGTTTCCGTTACTATTACCGCTGGTCTTTTTTTCTTGTGACGAGGCCTCCGGCGGCTTTTCTTTTTAGGCGCTCCTTCACCTTCTACCGACACTTTTTCATTATTGGTCAGTACTGGATTCTCTGCCGTTTCTAAAGAAGTTTCCTCGTGTGGTTCAGGGGAGTCCACAGGTTTTTCTTTGATGGTCTGCTGTATTTCCACCTTATCCCACGCTATTTCCATGCTGCCCGAAATATGCAAGGAGAGATCGAAGCTTGATTCCAGGTTTAAAAGTTCGCTCCTTTTACGATTGAGAATGTAATCGGCTATTTCATGCGGAAGAATTATTCTCAATTCGGAGTAAATGCCTTTGACCGCGTCCGATTCAATTTTGCGAAACGCTCCCAGTGCGGCATATTCCAAAGATGGACGCAAACCGCTGCCTTTGCAGTAAGGACATCTTGTATAACTGATTTCCTGAATTGTTGACTGTTTCTTTTGCCGCGATAATTCGAGCATCCCGAATTTAGAAATACGGGAGAGCTGTATCCTTGCTTTATCTATACTGATGGCTTTTTTAAAAGATTTTTCCACTTCGGCAATATGTTTTTTATCCATCATGTCGATAAAATCGATGACAATCAAACCGCCTAAGTCCCGCAAGCGCAGTTGTCTGGCAATTTCTTCGCTGGCTTCAAGGTTTGTTTTGAAAGCGGTTTCTTCAATGTTTCTTTTGTTGGACCCGCGGCCCGAGTTCACATCAATTGTAATCATTGCTTCAGTCGGATTGATTATAATGTACCCGCCGGATTTGATTTCCACCCGCTCCTGGTAGATAACACGTATTTGTTCTTCCAATTTAAAACTGTCAAAAATCGGGGTTTTTTCTTTGTAATGTTTCATGATTCTCAAGTGACGCGGCGCCACAGCCTTTAAGTAAGCGCGCATTTTGCGGAAAGTTTCCAGGTCATCAACAAGAATTTCATCAATTTCCGGCGTCAAATAATCGCGTAACGTGCGCACGCCGAAATCGGTCTCCTGGTAAATCAGGGAAGGCGCCTTAATCGTACTTGCCTTCTTACATATTTCTTTCCAAAGACGCATCAGAAGCTGATAATCGCGGGAAATCTCCTGCTTTGTACGGTTGAATCCGGCCGTTCGCACTATAAATCCCATATTTTCAGGGATTTCTATTTGTTTCATAATGTTTTTTATTTTTTGCCGTTCTTCTTCATCTTCTACTTTGCGGGAGATGCCGCCGCCGGGTTTATGGGGAAGCAGGACCAAATATCTGCCGGGGAGAGAAATATAGGAAGTTAAAAGAGCGCCCTTATTGCCGATGGCTTCTCTTACAGCCTGAACAATGATTTCCTGACCAGCTTTGAGCACAGGTTTGCCGTTGGCTTGGCCGTTTCCCTGCTCGGTTAAATACTCGTGATTAACATCCTTAAGAGGAAGAAACCCATCTTTGTCGCCGCCATAATCGACAAAAGCCGCTTGCAGGCCGCGTTCAACTTTAAGCACCTTGCTCTTAAAAATATTGCCGATAATGGGCTCTCTTACCGCCATTTCAATGTTGAATTCAATGAGACTACCTTTTTCGTTAACGGTAGCCATGCGCATCTGCTCTTTGTGAACTGCGTTGATAAGCATCGTGTGTTTCATAAATGTCCTTTTCGGCCGTCTGCTATTTTTGTGCGAGTACGCACAGGAACAGATTTTTCAGAGTCTATTCTTCAAATATGCGCGCGACCTTTTGTATTTATTCGTAAACCTCCAATTACGAAAGCAAAGCCTGGCTACCGCCAAGCGAAGCGTATCGGAATTGGTAAGTTGAACAATCCCGCGTAGCGGAGGGAATGAATCCAAAAAGTACTAAGGGATTCATTCCCGTGGTAGAAAAGCGCTTATATCGCCTTTTCCTATTCTTATAATTTCTATATTGTCATCAACAAGGTTGATGACGCTCGATGGTTCTGGAATAATAATACCACCATCAATAATTAAGTCAACGTTTCGGCCAAAATATTCTTTGATAACAGAGGGATCGCCTAAAGTTTCGCCCTGCTCCGTCTTAACGCTGGTGCTGATTATCGGTTGTCCCAGCTCTTTAACCAGAGCCAGACAAATCTGATTGTCCGGAACTCTTATACCTGTTGTTGATCTTTTCGGCAAAATAATTTTGGGTACCAGACGTGAAGCTTCCAGAATAAAAGTATACGCTCCCGGTAAAAGCCTTTTCATTGTTTTATAGGCATAGTCGGTAACTTTGGCGTATTCGCTGATATGTTTCAGATCGGAACAAACAAAACTCAAAGGTTGTTTTCTGTTTCTTCTTTTCAACTCGTAAATTTTTTCAATTCCCTTTTTATTCGATAAATCACAGCCCAAACCGTAAACCGTGTCGGTCGGATAAATTATTATCCCTCCTTCACGAAGTACATCCGCGGCTTTTTTTATGAGACGCATTTGCGGATTTTGGCTGTTGATGGAAAATAGCATATTCTAACTTCCCGTGAATTTCTAGACTTTTACGAACGACATATATCAAGAAACAGACGCTTTCGCAATGAGAGCTTCACCGGAAGTAAAAGAAGACAACTTGTTATCATTTTATATTGAGATTTTTCTCCTTACTGAGCTTATACTCAATACTGTCAACAAGAGCCTGCCAGCTGGCTTCAATAATATTTTCGGAAACACCGATGGTGCTCCAGAATTCTTCGCCATCTGTGGAATCCAGAAGCACCCGGACACCGGCGGCTGTTCCTTCCGAACCCTCCAGCGTGCGCACTTTGAAATCCACCAGATGCATATCCTTGATCTGCGGATAAAACTTCGTGAGGGCTTTGCGCAGGGCATGGTCCAGAGCATTTACCGGACCATTTCCTTCGGCGGCGGTCAATTCTTCCTCACCGGCAACCGATATCTTGATTGTTGCCTGAGAAAGGCAGGGATTATTCTCCGTGCGGGAAGTAACAACGCTAAAGGTTTCCAGGTTAAACGGTTCGATAAATTCACCGATGGTCTTTTTAATCAGTAACGAGAGCGAGCCATCGGCGGCGTCAAACTGGAAGCCGCGATCTTCCATAAGTTTAACTTCATGAACTATTTTTTTACTCAGCGCGTCATCTTTAGATATATCAATGCCCAATTCTTTGGCTTTATATTCAACATTGCTTCTGCCCGCCAGATCGGAAACTAGAACACGCTGGTGGTTACCGACAAGTTCCGGCTTTATATGTTCATAGGCCATGGGGTTTTTAACCACAGCGCTTACATGCACTCCGCCTTTGTGCGCAAAAGCGCTGCGACCGACAAAAGGCCGCGCATTAAGCGGTGGAACATTGGCCACATCGCTGACATAATGAGAAAGGCTGGTGAGCTGTTTGATCGATTCCGGCGGCAGACAATTTTTGCCGAGCTTTAATTGTAAATTGGCAATTAGCGTTATCAAGTCGGCATTGCCGCATCTTTCGCCGTAACCATTGATCGTCCCTTGAACCATCACGACCCCTTCCCGAACGGCGGCGATGGAATTGGCCACGGCCAGACCGCCGTCATTGTGAGCGTGAATCGCGGCGGAGCTTAAGGGAAGGGAAGAAGAAATATTTTTCACAATGGCGCTGATTTCGTGCGGTAAAGAACCGCCGTTGGTGTCGCAAAAAACAATCACATCCGCGCCGGCGGCAAGCGCCGTTTTCACCACTTTGGTTGTGTAACGGGGATTATTTTTATAACCATCAAAGAAGTGCTCGGCGTCAAAAAGAACTTCCTTCCCCATTGATTTCAGATATTCGATAGAATCGGCAATCATCGCCAGATTTTCGTCGAGGCCGGTTTTGAGAATTTCGGTTACGTGCAAATCCCACGATTTACCGACAATAGCGGCGGCGGGCGTTCCGGCTTTAACCAAAGCCTTTAAATTTGGGCATGATTCGGTTTTTGTATGCGCACGGCGCGTACTGCCGAATGCGGTCAGACGCGAATTTTTAAACTTCACTGTTTTCGCCATTTCAAAAAAACGCATATCCTTCGGATTGGAGCCTGGCCACCCCCCCTCAATATAATGAAAATGAACTTCATCAAGGCGCTGAGCAATACGCAATTTTTCTTCCGCCGAAAAATTGGTTTGCTCTCCCTGCGTGCCGTCCCTCAAAGTTGTATCGTAAACCAGTATTTTATTTTTTGTCATTTGATCCTCACTTTCAAAACCACCGCTTTGCGGGATTGTTCCCAATAGCCTATGACTATTTGGATATCCCTATGTGCTACGCACAAGGGATAGTTCCACTTACGCTTCGAGCATCATTTCAATCGCTCTCAGCGAGTGTCACTAATTCGACTAACGCTTAAAACCTATAGTGACCTTTAGGTTATTCACTTAGTTCGTCTTAAGCTTGTCTCATTACGATTAGCCAATTTCAGTGCGCTACGCTTCTGAAATTGGGATCTCACAAAAAATCCGCTGCGGGGTTCCCCTGGCAGCGGATTGAGATTTTGTTTATTTCGAGTTGATACTATTCCGCGACCAGGCCTCCTATGAAGAAGCTAATTATAATGTTGCTAATTATTATTTCGTGAATTTTGATCGTGTTCATAGCGTCAATGGTTGCCTTTTGAAGAATACTAAATTTTCCGGTGAATTTTGTCAATAGAAATGTTTTTATTATAATTTTGACAATTAAACATTCAAACCCGCCGGCAAATGATATTTTAATAGAGAGGGAAATGTGCTAGACTTATAAATAATTACTTAATATTAAATAGAGGGGAATCTTGTCCACACATCATCATAGCCATGAAGAATCATCATGGGGCAAACGCTTAGTCGTCTCCATGATCATGAATCTCATCATCCCCGCGGTGCAGATTTATGGCGGCATCATCTCCGGCAGTATGGCGCTCATCAGCGACGCTCTGCATAACTTAAGCGACTTCATCGCTCTCATCATCAATTATGCGGCTTTGCTTCTGGGCAGGCACGGCCCGACTTATCAGCAAACCTTCGGCTATAAACGGGTAGAAATATTTGCCACTTTAATCAGCGTAGGTTTGTTGTACGGCACAGGCTTTTATATTGCCATAGAGGCATGGTATAGATTTCTCAATCCCCAACCGATCACAGGGCAATTAGTTATCTGGATTGCTCTTCTGGGCTTTGCCGGTAATATTATTTCCGCCCTGATGCTGCACGCCGGTTCAAAAGTCAACTTGAACATGAAGAGCGCTTTTTTACACATGCTCAGTGATGCCGCGACCTCTTTAGTCGTTGCCCTATTGGGAGTTATCTGGCTTTACAAACCCTGGTTCTGGCTTGATCCGGTATTCTCCTGGCTAATTGTAGGCATGATATTATTTGGCGGCTGGGGTTTGTTAAAAGACAGTATTCTCATTTTGATGAATGCCACACCACCAGGAATTGACCTTCGCGATATTCAGAAATCATTAGAATCGCTGAAAGGAGTGAAGGAAATTCACGACCTGCATGTCTGGAATCCATCGGCTGAAAATATTGCCCTGGCTGTTCATATTACAGTGCCCGATCAGATGCTCAGCTCGGTGAATGATCTGGCCGAAAAAGTAAGAACAATTCTTTTTGACAAATTTAAAATTGATCATCCGATTTTGCAGTTCGAATCCAATTCCTGTGACAACGCAAAGCTTCTGTGCAGTGTTGTAAAGCATGATCATAAACATTTGCATTAGTGTTGGACAAATTTCCTTTGATATACCAACTTGGCATAAGTGCTTCATAGGGAAGACAAGCTTCGTTATTTATGTGGTCGCACCCGGGCTCACTGATGAGCAGGTTAGGGGTTTCGCCTTTGAAGAAGTCTTCGAAAGTGAACCGGCATTTAACTTAAGGATGGAGAGAATGAAAGAATATTTTAAGAAGAAATAACGATGGGCCGCAACCCGACACGTAGAATTGGCCAACAACCGGATGCAGATAATCGGCCATAAGGCGGCCTCTGGCTGATCCAGGCGTACGGCCGCGCTACGCGTTCGCACTCGCCCGTTAGGCGTCCAGTCCACCAAAGCCTTGCCGCCTGTACTCAGAACAACCAAATGTTCTATGGGGAGACGAGATGGACCCGATAAAAAATCGAGAAGATCTAATCCCGCGCATGACGACTCTCTTTTCATCGGTTGGCGTACCAGGCTTGAGGTTTTAAATTCGCAATCTGTACAGTTATCAAAATTGAG
>DCVU01000181.1:0-607 GCA_002327415.1 Smithella sp. UBA2180 | reverse complement strand
CTTTCATGCTCTTTTTCCTCTTCCCTGATATATGAACCGCTGTATCCGTAATCTCTTTGGCCACGCCACGGAAACCCCGATCACCGTAAGCGTGTAGCGGCTGCCAGCCGGTGATTTCTTTCACTTGATTGAGTGAATCTTTCAGCGTATGTCCGTCATAGGGAACAAGTCCCCATGGAACTCTTCAAAACTGTTGTCTTTCGGTCGCATAAATTTGCCGGTTTTTAGCTCCTTTTCTGATATTTCCGGCATTTATATCACATATTCTTTAGCTAATCAAGTAATTATATCAATATGTTATGAATATTTCAGGGACGACTAAGTATCTTACGAAGAAAAATAGAAAGCAAGAAGCGACGAATATATTGATTACGATTTCTGAATGTTCCGAGGTTGGGCTTGGAGTTTCAAAAACACGAAAAGGATTACGAATAGGAGAAAAACAAGCAGAAAAAATATTATCACTTTTTAAAGACATTTAAAAATATAGTGAATTTGGATTTACACATTTTGAAGTTATACAGCTTTATATTTCTGGTATTTCAAAAGATAGAATAAGCGATATTGCGTGCAGTTATATAAAGTCACTTCTTATAGACTATATGTT
>DCVU01000019.1 GCA_002327415.1 Smithella sp. UBA2180 | reverse complement strand
ATATTTTTTTATCATAAGGTCTGGTTGTAGATGAACAAAGCTTGACGAATATATATGAATTTGAAAAAATACAGTTTTATAGAATATAAGCCATGAAATTGAATTATTATCCCGAAACTGATTCCCTATATATTGATCTCTCTGAAAAAACTAGTGTTAAGAGTAGTGAGATTTCTGCCGGAATTGTATTAGATTACGATGTGGACGGAAATTTGGTAGGCATTGACATAGATAATGCTAGCGCCAAAGTTCAGTTGAAAGAACTGACTCTGCAAAAATTGCCAATTGATATATATGCTGTCGCCTGAAGACAGAAATCGGCAGGAGGCATATCATGATTAAAACTCAATTGGTTAAACAAGATAACAAACCGGTGGCTGTCATAGTTGACTATAAAGAATATTTGCGACTGAAAGAAATTGAGGAAGATAGAAATGATTATTTCGCAGCGCTTGAAGTCAAAATGAAAAATAAAAAATGGAAATCGCACACTGATCTAAAAAAAGAACTTAATCTTTAATGCGAATGTGTCTATTACTTACATTCATATAATTTATTGCTCAAAAAGATTTTCCAGAACAAGTTTTTCTTCCATTCGTTTATTGGCATCATTTAACTTCTCCGGAGCGGAATAAACGGCCACTGCCGCTGATTTTACCGTCCGGGAAAAATAATCAACCAGGGTATCTTTTAACTTCCTCGGAGTAGCGGATAAAACATCATCTCTGAATTTTTGACGCATATCGTCATTTATTCCGGAAAAACTGCGCATCAGGGCAGTATGGCCGCGGCCTGCCGGATCTGATGGTTTGTCCAGCATGCCAATGGCGCTGATGATTGCCTTTTCCATATCCTCTGATGAAATTTCATTTTGGGAATAAAAGGCCTGCGCGTCTTTGAATATTTGCAGTGTTTCCACAATATGCGGGTCGCGATAGGAAATAAAAGAAAACAATCCCAGCGATGCATCGAAAGAAGACATTCCGCCATAAGCTCCGCCCTGCACACGAATATGCTTGTAAAGATAATTGTTGGATAGTTCTTTCGCCGAGAGCATCAACAAGGCGGAAGCCTGATCAATATAAGCAGGCGCTTGCAAAACATAGGCAACGTAAGATACCTGAGCGGGTATTGAAATGCCGGCAGATACAGGAGTCAAACTTGGGTTTGATGTTGTTTGCATCGGTGCTGCTTTCTGCATCTTATCCAGAAGTCGTACGATATTTTCTTCTACGATCTTCAGTCCGTTAGCTTCGGCAGTTACATTTATGATCAGGTTTCCCTTGTTAAATAAAATTTTTCGTAATGCTTCCAGTTTTTCGCGCAAATATTGTTTGGTTGATTCGAAATCATTGGCCTGGTTTTGCACGAATTTCAGTTGTGTGCGGCCGTGCCATTGTTCATCCCGGTAAGCGGGGAGGCTAAGCGCGGCGCCCGCCGCCATTTTGGCAAAAATGTGGCCTGAAGGAACAATTGATGATTGCAGATTATTTTTCCTCTCGGAGATTAAATCCTGCATCCGCGCATCCGCACTCAAATCGCCGGCAAAAATAATATCGCTCACAATATTTATCGCTTCCGGCAAATTGCGGTAAAGCGCAGAAAAAGAAAAAACCATCTTTTGCCAGCTTGTACTGGCGTCCGCGGAAAAGCCGGCGGCCAGATCATAGCCAAACCCGCCCATGGTGAGAGCGATGCGCTTAGCCATCTCTTCATAAGTGAAACCGGCGGCGCCCATTCCGGAAATGATTTTGCCCATAAGCGGAAGATAAGGCTGAAGCTCTTCCGGCACATGCGCGATATCAAATGCCAAAGCCACATAAGCAATGCCGTTGGTAAACAGGTCGTGCTCAAGGGTTTGTACTCCTCCAATCAAAGCATTCTGTGTTGGAATTGTTTCTATTGATTGACGAATATCTTCGAGCTTTAATTTTGGTATGGTTGCCGCATTTTCCGGAGAATCAGGTTCCGATTGAAATTTCTTCAACTGGGCCGCCTGAGTGTTTATTTGCGCCAAATTACTTTTTGTCAGTGATGATTTCAATTTGACCATTTTATCCCGATGGGCTTTTTCTTTCTTTTCGTTGAAATCGGAATCCGGCTCCATAATCGCCAGGATGCGATGAGGATTATCCAAAAACCAAAGCTTGGTCATCTTTTGGAATATTTGTGGATCTGCCGTCCAAAGTTGGCGGATATTTTCAATTATCCGGGGGAAATCTAATCCGATTAAAGGATCACCGTCATAGAGCCATGTTTGAAAAATGCCGCCCATCAAGGCAATGCCATAAGGATAAGAGCCGCGAACTATTTCTTTGCCATGAAATTCGACTTGATGCAGGACACCTTCTATCAGTTCCTTATCAAACCCATTGTTCACAATATTTTCTATTGTATCAAAAATAAGTTGTTCAATCTTTTGCGCATCCGCACTTTGCGTGTTCCTCAAACCGGCGCAAAACATTAATTGCTTCAAATCAGCCTCAATGCCGCTTATCGGGGTGAGGTCTTCACCCAAGCCGGAATCAATCAACGCTTTGCGCAAAGGACTGGCCGCGCTGCCCACAAGAAGGGCGGAAATGATTTCCAGAATAAGCGAAGTTTTATGGTCGGTGTTATCGGACATCATCCAGGCGATATTTACCATCGTTTTATGTTCGAGGGGTTCATCTTTTCCTATGGGGTAGAAGCTCCGGATAATGCGGGGTGCTGTCAAACGTTTCTGACTTTTGATGGAAGAATCTATTTCCACGCGATCAAAATCGGCAAGCATTTCGGAAAGAAATGCCAGATGCTCGGATGTGGTAATATCACCGTAAATTAAAAACCGTGCATTGGTCGGCGAATAATAAGTGTGATGAAATTCACAAAACTGTTCGTAAGTGAGTGTGGGAATCACATCGGGATCACCGCCGGAATCAAAAGCGTAAATGCTATCGGGGTAGATATTTTCCTGTATAACTTTATACATCAGCGAATCAGGAGATGAGTATGCTCCTTTCATTTCATTGTAAACTATGCCGGAAATAACCAGGTCGCTTTCTAAATCATCCGGTACGGAAAGTTCGAGGTGGTGACCTTCCTGAAAAAAAGTTTCCTTAAGCAGACGCGGATGCAGCACCAAATCGGTGTAAACACGGGCCAGATTGAAATAATCAGTTTTTATTTGACTGGCAACCGGATAAACTGTTTTATCAGGATAGGTGAAAGCGTTGATAAAAGTTTGCAACGTCGAACGCATCAACTCTTTAAAAACGTCTTTCAGCGGATATTTTTCGGAGCCCGCCAGCACGGAATGTTCCAGAATATGCGGCAACCCCGTGGAATCGGACGGCGGGGTGCGAAAACCGATTGCGTATAAATTTTCACGATCGAAAGAGTGCAGATGCAAAACCTTTGCGCCGGTCTTTTTATGCTCTATTTCGTAAGCGGTAACTCGTATTGCGGGAAATGCCTCCACGCGCAAAACTTTAAATCCATGTAGTTCATCACCGGCTTGCAGTGTCGGCCGGGGTGAAGTTGATTGATCAGACATTTAACAATGCTCCTCTTGTATTATTAGATTGCGAGTCCTCCGCCGGTCAGCAGCGAAGAGATAACCGCCCAGATTAAAATTGCCGCCGTAAGTAAGATACAGGCGGAAGCCAAAAGCTTGCTCCATGCGCTTTCCGGTTTATTATCATTGTAACCCATTAAGAATGACAGAACTATTCCTGATAACAGCCCGCCGCCGTGCGCCCAGTTATTGATGCCGGGGAATATTAATCCGAAGAATATTAATCCTATGACCCAGCCCATGGCTTGTTTATATATAGCTTCTCCATAAGAGCCGCCGCGGCTTTTGCCGTAATATATAATGGCGCCGATTAATCCGCAGATACTGGCGGAAGCTCCGATGGTGAAGGGAACGCCGAACAGGACGGAAGCCGCAAAACCACAGGCTCCGGTAATAATATATAAATTGATAAAACGATGGAACCCGAATTCCCGTAAAACAAAGGGTCCCAATTGATAGAGCGCCATCATGTTGAAGATTATATGCATGATTCCACCGTGTAGGAACGAAGCGGAGATTAAGGTCCAAAAGCGATGAGCTCCTATAACAGGTATGGTGCCGCTTGCTCCCAGTAAAAAAAGACTCTGATTTGACGGTGAAAGAAAGTTGAAGGAACCGTCATTCGAAAGTCCGCCTAAAAACAGCGACAGAACGTAAAAGGCGATGTTAATATAAATAATTGCCATGACAGGATTGGAACCGAAAAAAATATTTCGGACAGCGCCGGCCGTATTGTGCAGGCCGGGACGCTTAAGTCCGCAGTAAGGACATTCCGGCTCATCCATGCTGATTAATTTACGGCAATTGGGACAGAGAATCGATTTTCTTCCTGGAGACATTAACGACCTCGTAAATTTTTTTTAATCGAATAATCGAGACTTAATTAACAACATTAGTCCAAGTTGTAAAGAAAAATACTGCTTCAGGTTGACGGCTACTTTATCTATATGTTATCTATGTCAAGGAGATTATTTTGCAGCTTAAAGATCGCGTAACAATAAAAATTGAATCTATAGCTTTCGGTGGGGAAGGCGTTGGCCGTATTGATAATTTTGTTGCCTTTGTTTCCTTTGCCGCTCCGGGTGATGAACTGGAAGTTGAAATCACTCAAGTAAAAAAGAAATTTGTCCGCGGTAAAATATTAAAAATAAT
>DCVU01000139.1 GCA_002327415.1 Smithella sp. UBA2180 | reverse complement strand
TATTGGTGACTGCCGCCGCAATATTAGGATTATCGTCGATAAAACTTATGGTGAAGAAACCACCTTTCTCTTTTTTATTGGTCGGCAATTCCACCGTTATGTTCTTGCGTGCTAATTCAACCAGCTCTTCTTTCGAAAGATTTTTTTGCTTCTTTTCATACAATCTGAATTCAGTGATTATTGTTTCCAGACGGGTGCGGCTCGTCACTTCCTGTGATATTGACTGCAGCCGTTCTTCAACTTTAGAGGTTACTGTAGCCTGTACTAAATTTTCAGGAACACTTTGCGGTGATATCAGCACGAGTGTTGATGCTTTATATTGCCGGGGGGCAATTATTGCATAAATTGATGCTCCGGACACAATGAGCACAAAGGGAATAATAATATACCACATCCTGCGTCGCAGGATTTCAAGATATTCATCAAGTGTAATTTTTTTTTCAGGGTTAATCATAAATGGTATACTCCTTTAAACGCTTCTGAGACCATCATCAGTAAGTGGCCGTTATGGTCAGCATGCCTCTGTTTTCTTTATATTCGTTTGTCGCCTCATTTTGATAGGTGGTGTTTGTCTGAGTATACTTATATTCCAGAGAAAATTTCAACCACTTGAAAGGCAGATAAGAAAGATTGGCGCCTGCTCCGAATATTGTTTCAGGACCGGAGGCTCTCTCCACACTGCCCAGACAGCCGATGGATAATTGTCTGTCCAGGAAATGAGTGATGCTTCCAGTTGCCCGGTAATATTTCCGAAAGCCAAGATTTTGAGCGGTGAATAAATCCTGGGTGTAGCCGCCCTGAATACTGAGAGTATAAGTGGTGCGGGCATCCTTCTGTGTAATATCCGCCTTGAATGTAACTCCGTTGTTATTCCGGCCGATTTCCGGATTTTGCCAATAATATCCGACTTGGGCGGATGCGGAGAGTGTGGAACTGAACAAGTAGGATATGCCCAGCGATGATTCGTAAATGGCATAATTCATAGATTGAACTGTATATTCTTGCTTGGTGTAGCCGCCGTTTAACGAAGCGGTCGCTTTGGGTGTAAAACGAAGCATATATGAGGCTTCAACTTTGTGAGTGTTTAAGTCCGGAGACGTTTCAAAATGACCGTTTGTGTAGGCATAGCTCATCGAGATGCCGTTTTGCCGGTTAAGCCAGTATGTAATAAATGGGCTGACATAGTTTTCCATACTATTTTTAGCGCCGACAGCAGCCGTCTGGTAAACATTGTTGCGATAGGTTATACCGACGCGGCTTTCCGGTCCGAATTGATATTCGACTGTCGGAGAGACCACATTGCGCCAGTAGATACTCCTCTGTGTTTCGGTAGCCAGAACAAATTTGTTGTCTTGAGTTGTAGTGAAGAATTCTCTTTCCCGCGGGCTATCAGAGCGGGTGTAAGAGTTTTGTAAATAAAAATTAAAATGTGAACTGGTCAGATATTTTGCATTCAAATTGGCGTTGGCACTGATATAATTGAGATTGGTATAGTCGTTGTAAAAAACAGCACCGGCTGATGCATCCAGATCAACGCCGGATTTTGCATCCATGTTGGAGAATTTAATACCGGGCGAAATTGTCGTGTAAAAATCTTTTTTTTGATTTTCATTGGTCAAATTAAGATTGTCACTGTATTCGCCTTTCACACTGATATAGGGATGAATTTGTTTTAGAATATCGGTTGCGTAAACATCGGAACCTGTCAGAATGCATAAAAACATAATGACAATAAATATTGTACGGTGGAGAGTCATAATATAAATCCTTTCATGAATACCGATAGTAAGTACGGGGTGCAAATGTTAAAAAACTCCAAGCTGGAAAACAGGTTAAGGAATAATTACAGTATCTCCCGGTTTGATTATGATATCCGGTATGTCTCCATCAATTATTTTATTATAGTTAGCAGTAATCCTTTTTTCTTTGCCGTTTTCTTTCGTTAATACCAAAATTTTTCTTTTGTTTGCCCATTCTGTAAAACCGCCAACCATGATGATCAGTTTAACCAGAGTAACTTCACTGCGGATGCGGACAATTCCAGGTTGTCTAACTTCACCTGAAATAAAGACTCTATAACTGTTTGCCTCTTTCACTGTTACCGTTACTGTAGGGTTATCCACGAATCCAGTCAGTTTTTTGGTTAATTCATCTTTGAGTTGCAGAGGGGTCAGGCCGGCAGCCTGAATATCATCCAGAAGAGGAAGGGATATCTTGCCGTCAATGCGTACAGGAACAGTTTTGGTAAGGGATTCTTCCTTCCAGACAAAAATATCGAGAACATCTTCAGGACCGATTACATATTTATCAATTTCAGTAACAACATCGCCGGCAACTTTTTTGTTGTCTTTAGCCTTTATGTTATCAGTTATTTTACTCGAGGGATCCGATGCCTCGCTTTTTTGTATTTTTTCTGTAGTATCTTCAGCTCCAATGTCCTGTACACATATGAAAAAACAAAACAAAAAAACTACTGATAGAAAAGTAATCAGGTTTTTCTTCATCATTTGCCACCTCTTTTTTGAAAAATCATTTTTATTATTAATAAATCTTGATGAACTCGTAAAAAGTCCGAAATCCCCTCCCCCTTGACGGGGGAGGGTTAGGGAGAGGGTGATAAGTGACCGTATTCCCGGATGTTATTTCCCCCTCCCCTTAATCCCCTCCCGCCGGGGGAGGGGAAAATTTACTTTTTACGAGAACATCAATCTTGCGTCATTATGATAAATTAGCAAATAAAAATAAGCAAGTCCAGCTTTTTTGTAAGGAAACCATTTATCTCTTGAAAAAGGAATAACGAATAGCTATAGTAAATAAGTGTTATACTTTAATTTATCTTAACCCCTAAAGGAGATAAAAGGCATGAATTTAGAAAAAAGAAAAATTATTTTTTCGATTTGCATCTTATCAGTTATCGCTTTCCTTATTTTAATTTCAGGATGCTCCAAAGAGTCAAAGGTTGAACGTCACTGGAAGAAAGGAGAAACTTACTATACAGAAAATAAGCTTAAAGAAGCTGTTATTGAATATAAAAATGTAATCAAGTTGGAACCTAAACATTCGAAGGCTTATTACAAATTGGGAGTGGCCGATTTGAAAATAGGGATGGTGAGGGAAGGATATGCCGCCCTGACCAAAGCAGTAGAAATAAATCCGGATATGGTGGAAGCCCGTAATCAGTTAGGCATGTTGTTCCTTTTGTCCAGAGATACCAAGAAAGCCAAAGAACAGGCTGAATTGATTTTAGCCAAAGATGCAAAAAATTCTTCTGCTCACATGCTATTAAGCAATGTCCATCTAATGGAAAAAAATCTGGATGAGGCAATCAATGAGAGTAAAAAGGCGCTTGAAGGAGAAAACAAACTGGAGGCATATCTTCATCTTGCTAACCTTTATATAATCAAAAAAGATTTATCCAGCGCTGAAGAAATGCTCAAAGCTGCCGTGAAGGTTGATGAGAAGTCTTTACGGGCACGTTTTGCCCTTGCTGAATTTTATTTCCGGTCAGGAAACAAAGAATTGGCTGAACGTGAATATATCGAAGCAACAAAAATAGCCCCTAATGATGCAGCAAGTTTTATGAAACTGGGTGATTATTATACAGTCGTCAACAAACGAGATGAAGCGGAAAAACAATTTTTGAAAGGTATTGAAATAGCGCCTAAAAATGCCAATCTCAAAATTCATCTTGGCAACTTTTATTTGTTCGAAGGGAAAAAAGATAAAGCAGAATCATACTTCAAAAAAGCGGTAGATCAGGATTCGAAGAATATCAGTGTTATAGCAAGGCTGGCCGATTTCTATATAAACGAAAAGAAATATGACGAAGGTTTGAAACAAACGGAAAAAATTCTGAAGATCAATCCCAAAAGCCAGGACGGTCTACTGTTGAAGGGAAGAATTTTATTGAGCCGGAATGAATTTGATCAGGCGCTAAATTTGTTTCAGGGTTATGCTAAAGATAATCCGCAATCGGCTATGGTGCATTATTTAATCGCTCTTGCTCACTCAGGTAACCATAACCTCCAGCAGACAAAAGCTGAATTGGGAGAAGCCATAAAGCTTAATCCCAAATGGGCACAACCAAGACTTCTTATGGCGGACATTAACTTTAGAGAAAAAAATTCTTCCGAAGCCATCAATCAGCTCAATATTATACTAAAGGATAATCCATCCAATATTCAGGCGCGACTTCTTCTGGGTGATGCCTATTTATCAAAAAGAGATATACCCAGTGCGGTCAGGGAATATGATGCTGTAATCAAGTATTCGCCGGGTAATCCGGCAGGCTATATCCAATCGAGTAAAGTTCTTCTATATCAAAAGAAGGAAAAAGAAGCGCTTGAACGGTTGGAAAAGGCACTGTCTCTGCAGCCGGATAATGTGAATGCGCTTCAACTGATTGCCTCCGTCTATGTGAGCAATAAAAATACGGACAAAGCTATTGAAAGAGTACAGCAGCAAATTAAAGTTGTGCCGAAAAATCCTGTTTTCTATAGCATGCTGGGATCACTCTATGAGACAAAAAAAGATGTGGCTGCCGCTGAAAGCTACATGAAGAAAGCAATTGAACTTAATCCCAACCTGCCCGCTCTGCAAACTTTACTGGCAAGTTTTTATATGAGGCAGAATCTAACCGATAAGGCAAAAAATCAATGTCTGGCTTCTGTCGCAAAAGCACCGGATACGCTTCCGGCATTAATGATGCTGGGGTTGATCTATGAAAATGAAAAAAATTACAGCAAGGCTCAGGAGTATTATGAAAAAGTTTTAAAGATAAATCCCAATTATGTTCCGGCGGCCAATAATCTTGCTTTCCTTTATGCGGAACATAAAGGAAACATTGATGTCGCTTTGAATCTGGCGCAAAAAGCCAAAGAACAGATGCCGGAAGATGCTAATATTTCAGATACGCTGGGATGGATTTATTATAAGAAAAATGTTCCCGGAACTGCCATTACATATCTGAAAGAAGCGGCGGATAAAATTCCCGATAATCCTGTAATCAGATATCATCTGGGCATGGCATACTATAAAAACGGCAACCGTGATCTGGCTAAAAAAGAACTCGGTGCTGCTTTGAAGATAAATTCCAGTTTCGCCGGTGCTGATGAAGCCAGGGCAACGCTAAATAATCTCAAATAATTATGGCTTTTCTCAAGCTGAATGGGTAAATAAGACAAAAAGCCAAAAAGGGGACAGATTTATTTTTCTGTTTTCCTTGGCCTTCCCCGACCTCGACATTCCACACGCCTTTCGATCTTCTTTTCAATTTCATCAATAAATCAAGGTAATACTGATAATCCTCATCCGAAGCAAAAACGGTTTGTCTATTATGGCCTCGCTGGATTACATGATGTGGATAGTCGGAAATGACTACTCGTGACGTTCTTGGCATGCTAACTTGCTAACACAACAAGATTAAAAAAGCAATAAATAAATCTGTCCCCTTTATTTAGGTGATATTAAGAAAGATGTTTTGGTTAAAAGCAAAAACCTATATGGTTTGGTAAAAGATTGGCGGACGTATTTGGATGAGCGGATTGAAACAGGTGATGACATACACAAGATAAAGAGCTCTACTAAAACTGGTCGTCCTGTAGGTAGTGATGATTTTGTAAAAAAGATTGAAAAACTAACGGGGCGCTTGTTGCAGAGGAAAAGACCCGGCCCCAAGAAAAAACAAAAATATTGAATTAAGTGTTATGTCCCCCGAATTGTCAAAAATATTGAATTAAGTGTTATGTCCCCCGAATTGTCAAAATCTTATCTCAAAATGACGGTTATAGCTCCGCGAAAATCGGTGATTAACTTATAAACTGATGTACGTCCCCTATTTCCGCCCGGTTTGAATAATTGTTCCCGAAGTGCTGCGCGCTTCGGGAACAATTAGCTGGAGCACAAGGTCCTGCGGTCCTCGGCTCAGCCGGGCGATATAAAATAAAGGCAGAGCCATTTATGACCCTGCCTTTATTCATTGCTGAAAGGGGATATGTTACTTTATCTTTCTCCTAATTCCTGCAACCCCAATCAAACCAAGGCCAAACAGCAATAGGGTGGCTGGTTCAGGTACCGCATTATAAGTAACATCATCCATTACAAAGTAATCAGGTCTAGGGGATATAACCTTAACAAGGTCTACATCACTAAAATTTGCCGCAAGGTATGTTGGCACCGCCGAAGGAGCAAGCACGCTTGATGTTCCCTGGAGCACTCCACCTAAGTATCCTTCAAAATACACGGTGGCCGACTCGTAACCAGAAAACCACGCGCCGTTGAATTCAACTGGCGAAGACCACGCCATCCCATTGTTATTCGACATATCGTAAACTCTTACGGGATTAGATTTTGGGTTATAAGGGGGTTGGTCCCAACCATAATATGTCCAGTCAGTCCATGTTGTAACACCTCCATAGCCATTTGGTACAGCTGCTTGTCCCATAAGTTCATCAAATGTAACAACGACCGCCTTGGCATTTGTAGTCAACAAACATAATGCCAGTGCAACCAAAACCACCACTCCAAGTGTTTTCCCCATCAAATAAACGTAAGTTCTTTTCATATTACCTCCTTAATATTTATGATTTAAAATTATTAGAAAACTGCAACTCTTCTAACCGTTAGAAGAAAAATGCAAAAAACATGCCTTTATGATAAAACGTTTATTATTATGGTGTTTATTACTATGGGATATACTGATTAGGTTTAGAAATGTAAAGTATTCCGACACTTTCAATGGGCAAAATTGGCGTTTTCTGACGATTATATAAGAATTATAATCGTTTACATGTTTTTTCGAAACTGTAAAATATTCCGACGAATTTACATTTCCTTATAAAAATTAATATTTGTGTACGATAGAAGATACGTTCATCAGAATATAAGTTTCTCACGTTTCTATTTTATTGACGAAAAGCGACGAAAAGGGGACAGATTTATTTTTCGACGAAAAGGGGACAGATTTATTTTTCTGTTTTCCTTGGCCTTCCCCGACCTCGACATTCCACACGCCTTTCGATCTTCTTTTCAATTTCATCAATAAATCAAGGTAATACTGATAATCATTATCCGAAGCAAAAACGGTTTGTCTATTATGGCCTCGCTGGATTACATGATGTGGATAGTCGGAAATGACTACTCGTGACGTTCTTGGCATGCTGACTTGCTAACACAACAAGATTAAAAAAGCAATAAATAAATCTGTCCCCTTTATTTGTCCCCTTTATTTCGACTGTAATCTAAATTATTTGACAAAAGCTTCGATTAGATGTACAGATATCCAGATGGACGCTATTTATTATGCATTAAATCCCTGGTGGGAAGGAAAGGAAACCGAGACCGGCATAAGCCGTGGCGCGTATCTCGAAAAAATTTCGACTTACCTCACGCGCAAACAGATCGAAGTCTTTATCGGCAGCAGACGTACAGGCAAGACCACCCTTCTCAAACAGTTTATCAAAACCCTTTTGCAAACAGCCGTTTCCGGGAAGGAGATCTTCTACCTTGCCCTTGATCACCCTGGTTTGTCCGGTATCCCGATATCAGAACATGTCCGGAACATGCGGATGCGGTTTATGCATGATCGTGACAGAAAACTGTACCTGTTCCTCGATGAAGTTCAGGAAAGCCTTCAATGTGAGGCGGAACTCAAAGCCCTCTATGACCTGGAGTCGCTCAAGATTTTCTGCACCGGTTCCACGTCGTCGCTGATCGCGAGACAGGCTGGGAAACTGACAGGCAGGCAAATCGTAAGCACTGTATTTCCTTTAAGCTTTCAGGAGTTTATTCACTTCAGGGGAGGACCGCCTTCCCTCTCGGAGGATTATAAATACGAGCAGATGGCGGATGATTATTTGAACATCGGAGGCTACCCGGAGCAGGTTTTGAATCCTTCTCAGGAGTATATGGCCAATCTGCTGGAGGATATTCTTGCCCGTGACCTGGCCCGGCTTCATCCCATAAAGAAGTCTTATATCCTGAAGGACTTATTGAGGCTGATCGGCGCATCCACAGGGTCACGAACCAGTTTCAATAAATTATCCAAAATCCTTGGTCTGTCTGTTGATACGGTCAAGGAATATATCGGTTATCTTGAAATGGCCTTTCTCGTGAAGCCTGTAGAAAAGTGGACGACATCCTATTCCGAAAGAGTTTATTCACAGAAAAAGATTTATCTTTGGGATAATGGTGTAAAAACGTTGCTGACAGGCTCCGGCGATGAAGGAAGCAGGGCGGAAAATGCTGTTTTCATGGAATTGCAGAGGAATAACATTCTCTGCGGTTACTATGCGGAAAGCGACAGGGAAGTTGATTTTGTCATCGGTTCAGTGGCTGATCCTGTGCCGATCGAAGTCAAATACATAACCGGCTTTGACTGGAAGGATAAACGTTTTAACGGCGTAAAGCTTTTTCTGAATCGATTTCCAAATGTTAAAAACAGCCTGTTGATTACCAAGAGCGTAGAACTCACAACCTCCGTAAATGGCGTCGCCGTTCATGTTGTTCCTTTGTGGAAGTTCTTGTTGTCTCCACTGCAAAATCCAGTTCATCCTGTTAATCCTGTCTAAAATATTGACCCTGGTTTCTGGTTACTGCTCCCTGTTTCCTGTCTTTTTTATTTCTTTCCTGAACCCTGACACCTGACAACCGGCATCTGGTCTGCCATCCCGTATATTTCATAACTCAACACACAACACTCAAAACAGTTTTTCGTTTCTATCCCTTGCCCCTCGCCCCTTTTTTAACCCGTCACTCGTCACTTGTCACTCGTTACTTGCTTTTATCGCTGTCGGTTTCCCTTACAAATTCCATCCATTCTTATTATCCTATCTAACTTACCGTTATTACTATTTATTACGCCAATCACTCCTCATTTGCCGCTATTTCTCATGAAAAACGTCGGTTTTCTTTACAATTTTTCATTGATGTTAAAAAGCCTGATAACAATTCAGACAACATCAGCTTGTTCCTATAATTATTTATTAATATATTCATTAAGTTAAGGTTAATAATTAAAATATACGAGCCGTATTTATTTTTTGGTATGTATCTTGCTGATATATATTTAAAACGATTATTTATAAACATAGCTTTTGGCTAAATAAATATACAGAAGTGTGAATATGAAAAAAATGAAGATTTTAGCGACAGTGTTGTGGATGGCATTTGTGGTGTTTGGTATGATACCCAGCGCAAACGCTCTCTCGATTACGCCAACAACCAAACTATATTGGTTTTTAGATATGCCAACCAACCCTACTACTGNNACTACTGATGATTTGGCGAGTGCATCTGGATACACCGGGCCTTGGGGTGTGTTGTACAAGCAAGAGGTGGGTGGTGGAGAAGAAGGGGCTTTCGCAAACTCTTACAATACTACATTCACCCCAGCGCGTGAGCCCAAAGGAGCTACAATAGCCTACGACGGCTCGCCTGATCCTTATATTAATGGAAATCCTATTTTTCTTTTGGTGAAGGACGGGCGGTTTGGCCACTATCTTTTTAACCTGTCAAAACTTGATTTGGATAATAACGGTACATATGAATATAGTTGGAATGGCAGGGATCCTATCGTACTATCGAGTTTCTACGACTCTGGAGGTTCCATCTCCCATGTGACCATTTACGGCACAAACACCACCGTTCCCGAACCAACCACTCTGCTCCTGCTTGGCTTCGGCCTGGTAGGCTTGGCAGGCGTCAGGAGAAAATTTCACAAATAACCGGTAAAGGGTTTTTAGGCATTAAGCCGGTTTTTATCATTGAAAGGCAGGGCCACTTGGCTCTGCCTTTTTTATTAGCAATACATATTATTGATTGTAATGTTGTAGTAGCGGGCTAAATACGAAAAACAACATAACAAGAAGACTACTTGCCGATGCCACCTAACTAATCCACAAATTTCAGGTTGGAATTGAAGCAAGGATTACCACTTATAAGCGGTTAAAGATGGCATCTTAACTTTTTGTCAATTTAGTAAGAAAATTTAAAAGGGATATAACCTCCCGCTAAATAATAAACCAATTTAAAAAACTCGGCGGTGAAGTCGCGAACTCCAGATTCTTGAACCCACCAGTTGTTGAACTGGTAGTTAGTAAAAGAAGCGGAAGGAAAGATTTTAATTTGCAGTGGTATGCCTACATATTGATACGCCAGATAACTCCGCCGAGTATGAAAACCTGGTGATAGAAGGATGGCGCTCTTTATATTTTCCTTTGAGAGAGCATTCAATACTTGTTCCGCCTCTCTTAATGTTACCGGATGTCCTATGTGTACTACAACAACTTTAAATTCCGTTTCCTTCATGCCGATGTTTTTGAGTTTTTGCCTGACGACATCCGGATAATTCCCATTGATGCCATACGGCCTGCCAGCTGGGGCAATATTCTGCAAGACGATAACGATGCGCTTGACTCTTCCTGATGATAATAACTTCATCCCGGTCGTTATAAAACCAGTTGAAATAAATTCAGAGCCTTCTAAAATAGCGACGTCCGCTTTATAATCACCAGCAGGCGCCATAAAGTTGCCTGCCTTTAACAGGATTGTTTCGCGAAATATGAGAACAAAAATTGTTATTATTAATATAAAAAGGCAAATACCGCCCCAAATCCATTTTGACTTCCTGTTTTTCATATCATGTTTCACTCATTATTGATTGTTGAGAGTTATCTATCATTAACAAGCTATCAAAATCTATTAAAAAAAGGGAATAAAGTATGGTTAGACTTGTATTTGTTATTATAATTCTTTACAAATTAATATATGCGCTGTATAAAACAAAATATTTTATTTTTATCATTAATAGCTATTTAGTTTAAAGAAAAATAGTGTTGTAAAGTTTTTAATCAATTACATGTACATGTAGGAATTTATTCTTCAGGCGCGGTTCTTGCTCAAGTTTGAATTAGGTATTTATTGAATATAAAGGTATTCTCATGAAGAAAGACAACCTTATATGTTTTCGAGCCAGCAAGGAATTGCATGAATCCATGTCCAGAGTTGCAAAAGAAGACCGACGATCTTTATCGTCAGCGATTGAAGTAGCTCTGAGCAATTACCTTAAAGAGAGAGGATCACTTCCAGGTATTGAAAAAGAAAAACGTCA
>DCVU01000178.1 GCA_002327415.1 Smithella sp. UBA2180 | reverse complement strand
AGCCTGTTTTTACAGTCATTTAATCTTTGGGCGTCACGCGCGAACATTTCCCCGAATGCCAGAAAATAGTGGGAAAGCAATACCGGCTGGGCTTTTTGCATATGCGTATAGCCGGGCATAATCGTTCTGATTTCAATTTTTGCCAGTTTAATCAACTGTGCCTGCAGATCTTTGACAAGGGCCAGTATCCCTTTAATTTCCGTTCGCAGGAAAAGCCGGACATCCAGAACTATTTGATCGTTGCGGCTTCTTGCCGAATGAAGTTTCCCNNCCCTTTTCTATATCTTTTAAAATGTTTTTCAAAGCGGATACAATTTTTGACGCTTCATTTTTCGATATTATGTTCTGTTGGGCCAGCATGGTTGCGTGAGCTATAGAACCTTCAATATCGTAAGGATAAAGTCTCTGGTCATAATGAATGGAAGAAGTGAATTTTTCCACATTTCCGGCCGTTGCTTTCTGAAATCGCCCACTCCAGGGTTTTTTACCGGTAGCCATAAATTTTCTCCGCATGGTTAAAATTTATTTTTTTAAGATATTCTGGATTATCAAACGCAATCCATTAAGTTTAATAAATCCTATAGCGTCTTTCTGATTATAGACCTGATCCTTTTCAAAAGTGGCAAATGATTCGCTGTAAAGAGAATAATGTGATTTTCTTCCGGCTACCACGTAATTTCCTTTATACAATTTCATCCGCGCCGTACCCGTGACATTTTCCTGAGTCGCGTCTATGTAAGTCTGGAGGGTCTTCATCTCCGGCGAATACCAGAAACCGTTATATGCGAGTTGAGCATATTTCGGCGTCAGCGAATCACGCATAAACATAACCTCTCGATCCATCGTGATGGATTCCACCGCACGGTGCGCCGCCCAAAGCACGGTACCGCCGGGAGTCTCATAAACACCTCTTGATTTCATCCCGACAAAGCGATTTTCCACCATATCCACCCGGCCGATACCATTGGCACCGGCAATGGTATTCATATAATCCATGAGCTTTGCCGGAGACATTTTTTTCCCGTTTACCGCCACGGGATTTCCTTTTTTGAAGTCAATTTCCACATATGTCGGTTTGTCCGGCGCCGCTTCCGGAGATTTGGTCAGCACAAAAATATCTTCCGGCGCTTCAGCCCAGGGATCTTCCAGAATTCCTCCCTCATGAGAAATATGCAGAAGGTTGCGATCCGAACTGTAAGGCTTCGCTTTAGTGAGCGGTATAGGAATTTTATATTTTTTGGCATAATCAATCATTGATTCGCGTGAATCAAATTTCCAGTTGTCGTCCTTCCATGCTGCAATAATTTTAATTGACGGATTTAAAGCATAGTAGGTAAGTTCAAATCGTACTTGATCATTACCTTTGCCCGTCGCTCCGTGGGACACGGCATCAGCACCCTCCAGTTTCGCTATTTCGATCTGCTTCTTGGCTATCAGCGGACGCGCCAGTGATGTGCCCAAAAGATATGTTCCTTCGTAAATCGCGTTGGCACGCAGCGCCGGAAAAACAAAATCCCGCGCGAATTCTTCCCTTAAATCTTCAATATATATTTTACTGGCGCCGGTATTTATCGCCTTCTCTTTCAGGCCTGTTAATTCTTCTTTTTGTCCCAAATCGGCGGCAAAACAAACAACCTCGCATTTGTAAGTTTCAATAAGCCAGCGCACAATTACCGATGTATCCAGTCCGCCCGAATACGCCAAAACAACTTTCTTAACTCCTTTTGACAATGTTTGTCCTCCCCTAAAGTAGTATTTCCAAAATTGCTTTTTGCACATGCAGACGGTTTTCAGCCTGATCAATAACAACAGATTGCGGACCATCGATAACATCGGAAGAAATTTCTTCTCCGCGGTGTGCCGGCAGACAATGCATGACAATCGCATCTCTTTTTGCTTCTTTTAAAAGTTTCTTGTTGATCTGGTAATTCTTAAATATTTTTTTTCTCTCTTTCTGTTCGGATTCCTGCCCCATGCTTACCCAAACATCGGTGTACAAAACATCGGCATTTTTTGCGGCTTCTATGGGGTCCCGATAAAGGGTAATGCCTTCTTTGGCTTCTTTCTTTCCTCTTACCATAATCTGCGTATCGGGATCATAACCTGTCGGACAGGCTAATGCTAATTCAATCGGCAATCTGGCGGCAACATCAATCCAGGTATTGGCAACGTTGTTGCCATCGCCGATATAAGTTATCTTCAATTTATCGTAAGATCCCTTCTTTTCCTTTATAGTAAACAAATCGCTCAGAATTTGACAAGGATGTAAAAGATCGGTCAAACCATTAATTACCGGAATTGAAGCACAGCGGGCAAATTCTTCCACACTGTCCTGGGAAAAAGTTCTGATCATAATCCCGTTCAAATAACGTGACATCATGCGGGCGGTATCGGAAATAATTTCACCGCGCCCTATTTGCGTATCACGGGAATTTAAAAATAAAGCAATTCCACCTAGCTGATACATACCCACTTCAAAGGAAATCCTGGTCCGGGTGGAAGATTTATCAAAAATCATCCCCAAAGTTTTTCCTTTAAGCGATGCATGCTCTTTTCCTTCTTTTAAGAGTTTCTTAAGTCTGGCGGCTTTTTTCCATATTATATCAAAATCTGCCGTTTCCATTTCGTAAATGCTTAACAGATCCTTTTTCATTTACCCTCCATAACTTCGTCGAGCACTTTGACTGCCTGATCGACATCCTGAGCAGTAATAATCAGCGGCGGTACAAAGCGCAGCGTCTTGCTGCCTGCAGAAATGATTAATAATCCTCGCTGCAGGCATTCATTTACAATATCACCGTTTTCTATATTTAGTTGAACCGCAAGCATTAGACCCTTTCCCCTGACTTCTTTGATGATCTTATGTTTTTGTTGCAGCTTCTTTAATTGTAATAAAAAATAATCTCCCATTGTCCGGCAGTGCTCTAATATGCCTTCCTGCAGCATCATTTTCACCGTCGCATTCGCCGCAGCCATAGCCAAAGGACTGCCGCCGAAAGTAGATGCATGATTACCGGGAACAAAAGCTTTCGCGATCTTATCAGTGGCTAACATTGCGCCTACGGGAAAACCGTTGCCCAGAGCTTTCGCTAAAGTCATAATGTCCGGTTTTATCTCCGAATGTTCGTACGCAAAAAGTTTTCCTGTACGGCCCATACCGGTTTGAACTTCATCAATGATTAACAAAATTCCATGACGGTCGCAAATTTCCCGCACAGAAGCTAAATAATTATCATCAGGAATATTGACGCCGCCTTCACCCTGAATAGGCTCCACCATTATACCGCAAGTTTTATTAGAAATTCTTGCTTCCAAAGCCTGTAAATCATTAAAAGGAACATAAGTAAAACCTTCCAGCAGCGGAGTAAATCCAAATTGAAATTTTTCCTGTCCGGTGGCCGTAATTGTGGCCATAGTCCGGCCATGAAAAGAATCCTTCATGGTTATTAATTCAAATTTACCCGGTCCCATATTTTCATGGGCATATTTTCGCGCCAGCTTTATTGCCGCTTCGTTTGCTTCCGCGCCGCTATTGCAGAAAAAAACCTTGTCCGCAAAAGAATTCTCCACGAGCAGGCGCGCCAATTGAGTCTGCGGCTCTGTATAGTATAAATTGGAAACATGTGTTAAATTTTCCAACTGTTCCTTTACCGCGGCAATTACCTGCGGATGAGAGTGTCCCAGGTTACAAACGGCAATCCCGGCGACAAAATCAAGATATTCTTTACCATTGACATCCCAGACCTTTACGCCTGAACCTTTCGTAAGAACTATCGGAAAACGTTTGTAAGTGTTAATTATGTTTTCATCGGCCAAAGCCATTATTTCTTTTTCGCTCATTATTTAAAAACTTCCTTTAAGATTTCTTAACTACAAAACTATTTCTGTGCCGATTCCTTTATCGGTGAATATTTCCAAAAGGATGGCGTGCTTTAAGCGACCGTCAATAATGTGCGCCTTTTTAACTCCGTTTTTAAGAGCTTTCAGGCAGCATTTAACTTTGGGAAACATCCCGCCTTCTACGATACCATCATCAATCAGTTTCATAGCTTCTTTATCACTCATTGCGTTGATAAGCTTTTTGTCCTTATCCAGCACGCC
>DCVU01000123.1:259-10260 GCA_002327415.1 Smithella sp. UBA2180 | reverse complement strand
TATCATAAGGTCTGGTGAAAACCGGTATCCAGTTTCTCTTTTTAAAAGATGAGCCATGAAGAGACTTGACCTCTTCGCGTCGAGATTAAAATATTCAATATTTCGCTCTATTGTTCGACCGCCTTCTTTTTGAACTGTTGCAAAAAATGCAACAGTTGAGGCTCTATCTAATTCTTCTGTTTTAAATATATTGAGCAGATGTCTTGATATAACAGATTTATCTCTTTCAAATAAATCCGCCATCTGATTAAGACTCAGCCAGAAGGTATCCTGAACCAAACGCACTTCCACTTTATTCTGATACAGAACAATCTGCCCACCCGAAATATCTTTTATCTGTTTTGCTTTGTTTTCCACTTTCTTGCCCGCTATAAATCAACTCTGAACTTTCTTTATTCCTGAACTTTAAACTTCTTTTCTCCACTGTCATTGCGAATCCCGATTTATCGGGTTGTGGCAATCTTTCTTTTTTCTTCCCCTCTTTCCTCGCATGCCCTTTAGGGTGAAAGAGGGGCGAGGGGAGATTTTTTCATCTCAATAATTAAATATACTGACCCCGCTACTCCTTGCGAATCTCTTTACCCCACTTATCAACTACACAACCACAATTTTTACACGTCCAGCCACCCCATAGTAATTGTTGTAAATTATAAGGCTTTCGATTTTCTAGTGCTTTCTTTCCACACTTTGGACATACAAGCTTATCGGTGTCGGTGTTAATGCCCCACTTACCCTCTCTCTTATTAGTGCTTATTATTATCATTGTTCCGACGTATATTGAAACGCAAACCATGACCAAGAATATTATCAACAAACTCATTATTTCTCCTATATGGTTTCTACTATGTTAATTTCTCGACGTATAATTATCCGAAACTTGCTGTCAGCAAATTAACAGGTTATTGATACACTGTTGCCCATAATTAATACTCATAGAGCTACTTATAATAAAAGCTTCAATACATAAGGTCCAACAAAAAGTTATCCATGGGAGTCATACTGATCTTCCTCTGGTCCCCCTCCTTGCCCTGTGTCAATCCTGAGTAATTTACGCATATATTTTATAAATATAATATAACCCTTAATTGCTATTAGCGAAAAAATAAAAACTAAAATTCTCACAATCCACGGAACATTCGTCATAAACAAAAATGATATTGCCAATATAGGCATACTTCGATATATAATTTTACTTAAAACTCTCAGATCTTGAAGATTTGCTCCCCTTTTTTTCGCCCGCCAAACTTGAAAGATATAAGAAGATAGCGCCAAGAAAGCACAAACTAAGAACATTTTTTCATAAGTATCCATAAGCTCCTTTGTCACAGAAAACAGACTATTCAGTATTAAAAAAAATCAAAAGTGTTGAAAAAATTAGCACTGAACAAATTACTTAAGAACGCTTCAAAGCCGGACTCAAATGTATTATCTATATTAAATCCGCCGCTCTGCATAGTTGTCAAACCGTCATAAATTGTATTCGTAATATCTAATGGCCTCAATATACCTGTACTTACGAAAACTGACGTCAGAGGGAAACTTTTTGCAGCTAACGAAACACCTATGTCAAGAGTAGCGAGAGAAAAGTCTTTCCCCGTTTCAAAAACAAAACCGTTATCTTTATACGCTGTATTTATTGCACGACCAGTATTAAAAACAGCACAACCTATAGCTACTGGTATCGCTACAACATCAACACCTGGAATTAATGCTCCAATAGTTGCAATGCTACCTATAATGCCAACTGTCGTACTCACTCTATCTGTGCCCATATGGTCAATAAAATTCACCGGATTATTTCCTACATAAGCCATAAGGTTTACATCGCCACCGCCAAATCCAATCGGGTCTTCGGAAATAAATCTGCCGACAGTCGGATTATAGTAGCGTGCTCGCATGTAGTAGAAGCCGTTGAGCTCGGTCAAGACACCGAATTGTCCGACATATTTAAACGGCTGAGATATTGTTTCCTGCGGATTTGTAGCAATATTACCAAAAGGATCGTAAGCGTATTTATTCACAACATTCTGGCTTTGATCCGTTATGGCTACCGTACTGCCAACGCCGTTGTAATGGTAACAATAGGTTTGGCCGGCCGGTGTTACCGCTGCCAGCAAAGCATTGCCGTAAATGTAGTATTTGGTGATGTTATTGTTGCTGTCGGCCTCTGCCAGCAATGCTCCTCCAGCGCCATAGATATAGCGGGTCTCTACACCTGACCGGATCGCTTTGAGCCGGTTGCCGATTCCGTTATAAAAGAACTGTGCCGTGCTGCCGATGGTTTTGAGCCGGTGTTCATAATCGAATGTATAGGCGCCGCCGCTGCTTGTTGCCAGTTGCCCTTCATCATCATAAGTGAAACTATCGGTACTGGTGGAGAGCAGGCGGTTTTTCTGCGTATTGTATGTATAGGCAGCATTACCTTCATCCAGTGACGGCGCATAAGGTTCGTTCTGCACGTTATTGGTGCGGTTGCCGTTGGCGTCCATCGTAAAGGTATAATTGGAGATGACGCTGGCATCGGCCCTCTGATTATTAATCGCTGTCAGGCGATTGGCATTGTCATAACTGTAACTGGTCACCGTGCCGTTGAAATTGGTAAAGCCGGGCAGACGGTCCGCCGCATCGTAATCGGCGTAAGTGGCAGTCTGGCTCAGCCAGTTGGTAACAGTCTTCAGACGATTAAGGTTATCATAAGTATAGACCACCGTTTTATTCCCCGGATAAGTAATTGTTTTAACATTGCCCAGGTCATCATAGGTATAAGAGATGACAAAACCGTTCGGATCAGTCATGGAAGTCAGACGTCCCGCGGCATCATAAACATAACTCGTGGTGCCAAGTGAATCCTGCATGGAAACCAGTTGATCCAGATTATTATATGTTAAGATAACGGTTGTACTGTCGGGATAAGTTATCTGCGCCAGTTTGCTGTTTGCCGCGTAGGTGTAAGTAATGGTATTGCCGATGCGGTCGGTTTTGCTTACCAGTCTTCCCGCGTTGTCGTATGCGGAAGAAGATACTTTGTTGAGCGGATCGGTCTTGCCGGTTAATTGGCCCAGCGCATTATAGGTAAAACTTGTTGTAGAACCCACCTGATCGGTCAGGCCTGATCTGATGCCGCGAATGTCATATTTGCTGACGCTGTCGTAATTATAAGTAATCGCCGGATGGCTGCCGGTGGCAGTTGTTTTGATATTGCCATAGGTGTCATAAGAAATAATGTTCTGCGTGCCGTTGGCATCTGTTGTCGTCCACTTTAAACCATTAGCCTTATATGTCGCGCTGACTATGTCCCCAATTGGGTCGCGCGCGGAAAGCAAATGATGCTTGGCATCATAGGTAAAATGACTGGTGTGGCCCAGATAGTCGGTTGTATCCGTCAATCTGAACTGTGTATCGTAGGTATTTGTGACCCAATAGCCCAGGGCATTGGTTGTTTTTGTTAAATTGTTCTTGCCGTCGTAAGTGTAACTTGTTGCATTGCCTAGCGCGTCGGTAACTTTAACAACGTGATTCTGACCATCGTAATCCTGGGTTGTCTTTTTCCCCAGTGGATCTTCCATGGCGATTTCGCGCATCTTGTCGTCATAGTAATGCGCTACACTGTGTCCCTGCGGATCTTCTGCGGCGTTGCGGTAGCCGGAATAATAATAATTGTAAGTTGCGGTGGCATTGGTGCCCTGAATAGGCACGGTTTCGTTACTTATCCTGCCGAAACTATCATACGTATTTTGGGCCATTGTAATACCCGATGGGAAGCCGGTTAAGGGAGGGGTGGTCAAAGTTGTCATTCGATTGTTGGCATCGTAGCCGTATAGCCATACTTTAGTTTCCGGATCTGTATATGTATCCTTGCCTGATTCGACATTTAGACAAGTTATTCCACCATCATTGCAACCGCAAGCAAAGCCGACGCAGCCTAATATGCCTCAGTTACCGCCAATGCCTGCCCGGCCAACGCTCAATCCAAGATAATGAAGGCAAACAGCAATTATCATTTAAGGCTTTATAAACTTCTGATTTTTTATCTGAACAAATCTCCTTTTTCTTCGCCCATGCCGCCGGCTCGATCTTTTGGCAAGGCGCCTTCCAGAAATGCTTCGTTAATTCCCTTTTCCAAAACGCCAGCCGGTTTTCCCGTTTGAGAGTTAACCTTCACAAAAACAATGCCCTGCGGAATGGGAAAAGATTCCACCGGTGTGTTCTGCAAAAACTTTTCCATAAAGTAAAGCCAAACAGGGGCTGCCGCTCTTCCTCCCACTTCTTGATTTCCCAAAGATGCTTCCTGATCAAAACCGACCCAAACTCCGGCAATCAGTGAAGGAGTAGAACCGATAAACCAGGCGTCGCGCATGTCATTTGTCGTTCCAGTCTTCGCAGCAACAGGCCTTCCGATGCTTTTAACCCGCGTGCCGGTACCGCTTATGACAACATCCTGCATAACATAAGTAGTCATGAAAGCGATGCGGGGATCAATAACCTGTTCCGACTGAACTTTAGTTTCTTCAAAAACATTACCGGTACGGTCAACAATTTTTTTAATGAAATAAGGTGTTACTTTCTGGCCCTGATTAGCCAGAACATCGTAGGCCTGAACCAGTTCCTGCAAAGTTACCCCCGATACACCTAATGCCAGCGCTAAATTACGCGATAAAGGAGAAGTAATCCCCATATTCGTAGCATATGATACTGCGTAATCCACACCGATTTCCTGCAGAATCTTTATTGTTACAATGTTGCGTGACTGAACAAGCCCGGTCCTCATGGTAATCGGTCCCAGGAATTTTCCATCAAAGTTTTTCGGTTTCCAAAGGCCACCTTCCTGAGACGGATCTTCCAAGGCAATGGGAGAATCAATAAACCTTGACGATGGATTAAACCCTTTATCAAAGGCTGCCGTGTAGATCAGCGGTTTAAAAGCGGAGCCGGGCTGTCTGCGGGATTGCATTGCACGGTTGAATTCACTTTTGTTAAAATCACGTCCTCCAACCATCGCACGAATAGCGCCTGTTTTTACATCCATGCAAAAAAGCGCGCCCTGCACAAGTCCACGTTTATATTGTTCTCTGTCTTCCAGTTCTGCCAAACCTTTTTCCACAGCGTCACGCGCGTATTTTTGCGCGGACAAATTCAAAGTCGTATAGATGGAAAGGCCTTCTTTATAAAGGACATCCGCGCCATATTTTTCCTGTACATAGCGGCGGACGGTTTCTACAAAATAAGCGGCAACTTTATCTTTGGGTCTGATCGGCCGTAATTTCAAAGGAGCAGCTGATGCCTTCTTCATTTCTTCCTGCGAAATATAGCCGTCTTCCATCATGCGTGTAAGAACATATAATTGTCTTTCTTTTGCTTTTTCATAATGAAGAAAGGGAGAATAGTTGGTTGGAGCTTTCGGTAAGCCGGCAAGCAGGGCCGCCTCATGCAACTTCAGGTCCTTGGCGCTCTTACCGAAGTAACCCAGTGATGCCGATTCTATTCCATAAGTGCCATGTCCTAAATAAATTTGGTTTAAATATAAATTTAGAATTTCATCTTTGTTCAGATATTTATCAATTTTGTAAGCAAGAATTGCTTCTTTAATTTTACGTGTATATTTTTTTTCAGGCGAGAGGTACATCATCTTGGCTACTTGTTGTGTAATAGTGCTGCCACCCTGGACGATATGCCCTGCCTCAACATTTTTCAGCGTTGCACGAAAAATGCTTTGTATGTCCAGACCTGTATGCTGATAGAAGCGGGAGTCTTCCGAGGCAACAAAAGCATAGCGGACTATCTTCGGAATTTCGGCGATCTTGACAACCTTCCGGTCTTCCAGGAAAAATTCATCAATGAGTTCATTGTTGTCATCATAAACACGGGAGGCTATACTTGGTCGATAATCCTTGAGCGCGTCAATACCCGGCAAATCCAGGGTCAAGGCATAGTAGGTAGCAGTCCCGCCAACTGTTACGAGCAGAACACAAATAATTATACCCAGAAAAAGATTAAAAAGTGTGGAAAGTTTCTTGATTTCTCCATTATTTTTATACTTTGATCTTTTACGGGACACCGGCATAATTCTTACCAATCACTTTTCATCAGTTTCAGTATTTTCTTTTTTCTTTTCGGCAAATTTCACCACAAATATACTCACTTCATAAAGAAACATCAAGGGGATGGCCATCAATATCTGGCTTAAAGCATCCGGTGACGGCGTTAAAATGGCGGCAACCACAAATATAATCAGGATAGCATACCTTCTTTGTTTGGAAAGCATTTTAGCATTTACTATCCCCAGTTTCGCCAGGAAGAACATAAATATTGGTAATTCAAATGACACGCCAAATCCCAATAAGAATGTTACGAAAAGCGATAGATAATCTTTAAAAGAGAGCATCGCCTGCAAATATTTATTATTAAAACTAACAAAAAACTCAAAAGCGGGAGGCAGAGCGACAAAATATCCGAATAAAACACCACTTATAAAAAGAAAAGTGGAAGAAATCACAAAAGGAACCACATATTTTTTTTCTTTGGGCAATAATCCCGGCGCAATAAATTTCCATATCTGATAAAGAATAAACGGACTGGTAATTATCAGAGAAGCAAAAAAAGCTACCTTCATGTAAGTAAAGAAAGCTTCCGTCAAACCGGTATAAATCAGATAACTATTCTTAGGCAGAACCTGGGTGAGTGGTCTGGTAACTATATCGAAAATCCAGTCCTTATAATAATAGCAAACGCCGAAACCAATTCCGAGAGCAATTAAAGAGTTGGTGAGCCGTTTGCGCAGCTCCACCAAATGTTCGGTCAGAGACATTTTGTGCACTTCGTTAGTTTCCGTAGATTCCGTTGTTTCCATAGTTTGAAGTTTTGCCTGTTTTCAGCTTTAAAATGAAAGGGATTTATTTTGAAATTTATTGTTTTGGGGGAATGTTATCAGACGAATCGGCTTTTGTTTCTTCAGCAGCGGGCTTTTTCATTAAAAGAGAATCTTTCCAACCATCGTCGTTCTTCGGCTTTTCATCGTCCTTCAAGGCATCTTTTAAATCTTCGGTAATACCTTCCGTTGCTTTTTTAAATTCGTTAAAGCCTTTACCCAGGCTTTTGGCCAGATCAGGCAGTTTTTTGGGCCCAACAATAATTAGAGCAATTATTGCAATTATTATAAGCTCCTGCATTCCTATACCAAACATTGATAACTAATTCTCCCATATTATTTGCATACCTATATATTGATTCCCGTTTTTGTCAATGTTTTTTGCAAACATATTATTAAGATAACTATTGACATAAAAAATTTATTTTAGTACCAAAATAATTACTTTAAGATTATATATTTAAAATGTAAACTGTTTTTCAAAAAATCCATTTATCAAAGTCAGAACGAAAGGAGAATTTTATGAAAAAAATTGGAATTTTAGTGATTATAATAATGCTAATGGCTGTAGTCACGGCAGTGCAGGCAGAAGTGAGGGCCGGTGGTTTACCGGAACTTACTATTGATCCAGCGATTAAAACGTGTGACTGTCGTCTCTTTCCTGAATGCTGCGCAAAACCAGTAGCTGAACCCGCTCCTGTTCCACCCCAGGCTCCAGTGAAGGAGAAAGTCACCATAACGCTGAATGTGCAATTCGACACCAACAAAGCAGTTGTCAAGGAAACATATAATGATGAAATCAAGAGAGTGGCAGATTTCATGAAAGAGTTTCCAGATATAACCGCTGAAATTGGAGGTCATACTGACAATATTGCCAGTGCAGCCTACAATCAGAAATTATCCGAAAAACGCGCTAACAGTGTTCGTCAATATCTTATTGATAAATTCGGAATTAACGGGTCCCGTCTGACCGCTGTCGGGTATGGGCTGACTAAACCTGTTGCCAGCAATGACACCGAGGAAGGCCGCCAGAAGAACCGCAGAGTTGAAGCTGTCATGGAAGCGACAAGGACAGTATACAAATAAGTTTTAAACAGTTTCAGAATTTTGAAAAGACTTGAGGTTCCATGACTGCTGTAAGGTTGTGGAACCTTTTTCTTGGGATGCTCTATGCACAAAGAATGACCTTCTAATATGATAATTACGTAATAAAACAATCAGAAGTTATTAACAAATGATAAAAATACCTTTGACATTAATGATTTATTTTAATATTTTAACACAAGTTAATAGAGATGTCGTTATTCTTTAAGAGTTAATGTTTTTTCCAAAAAATCAATTTATCAAAGTCAGAACGAAAGGAGAATTTTATGAAAAAAATTGGAATTTTAGTTGTTATCATGATGTTGGCAGCTTTTGTTACGGCAACGCAGGCGGAAACAAGGGCCGGTGGTTTACCCGAATTGGTTGTGGATAAGAGTATTAGTGACTGTCCCGGCTGTGAAACCATCCTCACCATCGCACTTAATGTAGAATTCGATACCAACAAGGCTGTTGTCAAAGAAAAATATCATAATGAAATTAAGAAAGTTGCTGATTTCATGAAAAATTATCCCAAGACTAACGCGGTGATCGAAGGCCATACAGACAATGTCAACACAGCAGAATTTAATCAAAAACTTTCTGAAGCCCGTGCCAACAGCGTCCGGCAATACCTGATCAACAACTTTGGAATCAAGGCATCCCGACTAAGCGCCGTAGGTTATGGACTGACCAAGCCTATTGCCAGCAATAGCACCGAGGAAGGCCGGCAGAAGAACCGCAGAGTTCAGGCTGTCATCAAAGCGATAAAGAAAAATTAATTTTGTAATCAGTTTCAAATTTATGAAAATACGGAGGCTCCATAACCGCTACACGTTTATGGAGCCTTTTTCTTGAGATGCCCTCATGCTGAAAACAGACCTTTAATATTTAGGGAAATATTTTGCTCTTTAAAGTCATTTATGATAGACGAGCTATAGTGTTGAATTGATAGTTTGAAAGAAGGTGTACTTGTCCAGAAAAACAGGTATTGTCAAAGACACCCGATACTTACAACATTCGGCTGGATTTGCCCATCCGGAAAGTCCGGAAAGGCTGGCCGCAATTTATGAAATGGTGGAAAATCCTTTGATGGATTGGAAATTCTCTCACATAGAACCGCGTGAAGCCACTCACAAAGAGATTGAAACCATCCATTCACCTTCTTATGTTAAGTTTATTGCCAGTACTGCGGGGCAACGCAGTGTATATCTCGATTCCGACACTGCTACATCGCCCGAAACTTATGAAATTGCGAAGCTGGCAGTTGGCGGTGTTTTTAATGCCATTGATAGCGTAATTAAGGGTGAAGTAGATAATGCCTTTGCGTTTGTACGTCCTCCGGGGCATCATGCGGAAAAAGATACCGCCGCCGGCTTTTGTGTATTTAACAATATTGCCATTGGGGCAATGCATGCCATATTAAAATACGACTTAAAAAAAATATTGATCGTAGACTGGGATTTGCATCACGGCAACGGCACCCAGCACAGTTTTTACAGAGATCCGCGAATCTTATATTTTTCAACTCACCAATATCCTTATTATCCTGGAACGGGAAGTTTGGAAGAGTTTGGCCAGGGCGAGGGAGAAGGTTACACAATCAATGTTCCGTTACGGGAAGGTGCTGGTGATGCTGCCTTTGTAAAAATATTTCGCAAAGTTTTACAGCCGGTAGCTTTGGAGTTTAAACCGGAACTGGTTTTGTTGTCCGCTGGTTTTGATACCCATTTTCAAGATCCGCTGGGCGGAATGCGCGTAACACCGGAAGGGTTTGCAGCCATGGCACGCATATTACTTAATATTGCCGAAACCTGTTGTCAGGGACGTTTTGTGGCCGTGCTGGAAGGCGGTTATCACGTCGTTGGATTAACCAGATCGGTAAAGGCTGTTTTGGAAGAGATGCTTGACGAAACACATGTATCAGAAGAGAGGCTCTCTCACTTTGAAAAAGAAGCCGATGAAGAAACTGAACAATTGATTAATAAAGTTATTTCCAGAATTCGTCCCTACTGGAAAGTGTTTTAGTAAGTTAGAAATTATTTTCTGCGCTTTT
>DCVU01000123.1:0-240 GCA_002327415.1 Smithella sp. UBA2180 | reverse complement strand
CTTATCCCGTTTATCGGGGTTTAAGGAGATTATATTTTGAAAATAAGTTCTCGGGAAGTTGAATATGTGGCACATCTGGCGCGTCTGGAAATAACCGACAAAGAAAAAGAAAAATTTACCGCCCAGATCAACGATATTCTTCTTTATATAGATAAATTAAATGAACTGGACACAAAGGGCGTGGAGCCGATGAGCCACGCGATTGCCCTGACCAACGCTTTTCGTGAAGACAAGATACTG
>DCVU01000053.1 GCA_002327415.1 Smithella sp. UBA2180 | reverse complement strand
GTTGCCGGAATTCTTCAATACGGGAGTCAGTTGGAACCAGAAAATTGTCGCAGCCATTCAGACCACTGACGGCGCGGCGGCAAGTTTCCTGCGTGACTTTTCCGCAAAGCATCAAGTGGTGTTGGGAGGTTCATTTTTGTGCAGGCTTTACGATGGCAGTGTACGCAATCGCTACCGGTGTTATGCCAACGGCACTCTTATTGGTCAGCACGATAAAGACCTGCCCACTATGTGGGAAAACTATTACTATGAAGGTGGTAATCCGAATGATAGCGGCATTCTCGGAACCTATGACAGCACGCGTATCGGCGCGGCAGTCTGTTGGGAGTTTATGCACACGATGACTGCGCGCAGGCTCCGCCATAAGGTGGATGTGATCATGGGCGGTTCGTGCTGGTGGAGTATACCTACCAACTTTTCTGGCTTTCTCCAGAAACTTTGGAAACCGGCAAACAGTCACTGCGCCCTTGCCGCCATACAGGATAGTGCCCGCCTCATCGGTGCGCCGGTCATCCATGCCGCGCATTGCGGCGAGATTGAGTGCCCTGTGCCAGGGTTGCCAATCAAATACCGTGGTTACTTTGAAGGAAATGCGGCCATAGTGGATGCGAGCGGTAAAGTGCTCGCGCATCGCAGTGCCGCACAGGGAGAAGGTATCATCTGTGCAGAAATTTCGCTGGGTGCCCAAACGACTACTGAAGAAATCCCCAATCGTTATTGGCTGCGCAGCAGAGGCTTTCTGCCTGCCTTTGCATGGCATCATCAACGCTGGTTGGGTCGGCGCTGGTATGCACGTAACGTGCTCCAGTAATAAAAATTTTATACCATTTGAGCAGTCCAACAAATGACTCCGCCGGACGGCTTATTCTTTGCGCCGGTGATCGTTTCGTTAGGAGAAAAACCAATAATGACATCGAATCGTTTACAAGAAAGCATCCGTGCTGTCGCAATTTTTGAGGCGGTCAAAGGAGCCTTAGCGCTGGTTGTGGGTTTAGGATTGCTCGGACTCTTGCATAAGGATACTCACCGGCTAGCCTGCGAGTTTATTTCACTAGTTCACTTAAGTTCTGCACAAAAGTATTCGAAACTATTTATCGATCTGGCAGGTAATATAACGGATAACAAATTATGGTTATTTTCGGGCTTGGCGCTGGTCTATTCGGCCTTCCGTTTTGTTGAGGGGTATGGTTTATGGAAAGAAAGAGTTTGGGGAGAATGGCTGGCGGTTGTCAGCGGAATGATTTATCTTCCCATTGAAGTTTACGAAGTATGCGTAAAGATCTCATTCGTAAGTGTATTTGCGCTGGTTGCTAATATACTCGTGGTTGGCGTCGTTGCCTACGTATTGATTCAGAAGAAGCAACCACGGGACAAAAGCTCTTGAGAAGATGGTTGAAGGACAGATATAGCGCTTGCCGCATTTGATTATCAAACTACGAAAGATAAGAAGGGAGGAATATCCATGAAACAATTTGTCATTACCCCGGCGGCGGGGAAATTTTTGATCGGAAAAGCAATCGCCAAACATGCTGCGGTGGCGAAAGCCCTCAAAAAAGGAGCCGTTGTTATTGTAGCCGGAACGACCAATGGCTATGTGGCAGAAGAAATTCTTTCGGCTCTGGGTCAGGCAAAAGCATTCCGGCGGGATCATTTTTATCGCGGAATCATTCTTCCTCCCGACCGCCCGAAATTTTCTACGGGAAGAAGCTATGACGAAAGTAAATTCCCGGGCGACGTGGTAATAATAAAAGGGGTGTATCAAAAAGGCAAAACCATATTTGATATGGTTGATGATTTGCGCGAGGGAGATGTTATCCTGAAAGGAGCCAATGCCGTTAATTTAATCCAAAGAAGAGCGGCAATCCTGATCGGTGCCCCGAATGCCGGAACCATCGGTGCTTCTCTTCCCGCAATTGTGGGAAGGCGCGTCAAACTAATTGTACCGGTGGGACTGGAAAAGCGCGTTTACGAAAATCTAGACGATCTGGCATTAAAAATGAATGTCCCTGGAGTTGAAGGCCCGCGGTTTTTGCCTGTGCCGGGAGAAATATTTACCGAGATTGACGCAATAGCATTGCTTACCGGCGCACAAGCTCAGTTGGTCGCAGCAGGTGGCGTATGCGGGGCGGAAGGAAGCGTATGGCTGGCTATCAGCGGAAAGCCAGAGCAGGAGAAAGCCGCAGAAACTCTTATTAAATCCGTCGTCACTGAATCGGCGTTCAGCTTCTAAAAAGGATGAAACAGAATGAAAGGAACCTTTAAACAAACCATAATGCTGGCCATACTTAACAGACACGTTCTGGTACTATTCAACGTTATCCTATGCGCAATAATCGTTTCGATCATTGTGGAATTTATTACCCTGGTCATGACTCCTGAAAACGACATTAAAGAAATGGTGGAAATGTGCAATGGCATCGCAATCATTCTGTATGGGTATGGGGTAGCTCTTGAATCCAGGGCACCACTTATGAGGTACCTCAAACTATATCCTGATTTTGCTAGCCAGCTTCAAGCCGGAGTCGACGAGTTGTGCCATAAATACGGCATCTTTATATTGCTGCTGGCCCTTGTCCAGGAAGTGCTGGTGCACCTTGTCACCATACCAGACCGCGTACTTAATACGGCCGGCAAGGAATCCTACATTTTTTCAATATGTATAACCATGCTGGTATTTGTTTCATTTCTTCTCATCCGCCTGACGGTAATGGCGGTACTTCCTGCCCGATTCATCGCGGCGTATGGCAAAGAACAAACCGGGGCGCTGGATCGTTGAAGCGCGCCATGGTGAACAAAGGGTTAATTTATGAAAGATAGTCAAATCAATATCGTCATCAAAATATTAAAAAAAGAACTGGCCGTGGGAACCATGCCGATTGTTTCCCATTTGGCGGAAGATCAGCGCGATCCTTTTGTAATTTTGATTTCCACACTGCTTAGCCTGCGGACAAAAGATGAAGTTACAGCCGTGGCCACCGAAAGGCTCTTCGAACTGGCATCCTCTCCGGAAGAAATGCTGAAAGTTCCTTTGGATAAAATAGCCAAGGTTATTTATCCGGCAGGTTTTTACCGCGTCAAGGCGAGAACCATTCATCACACCTGTCGGGAGTTAATCAATCGTTTTGGCTCCAAAGTACCGGATACAATTGATGACTTGCTGAGCATCAAAGGCGTCGGCCGCAAAACTGCAAACCTTGTTGTTTCGCTTGCATATGGGAAAGAAGCGATTTGCGTTGATACGCATGTACACAGAATTTCTAACCGGCTGGGCTACGTCAAAACAAAAACTCCTGATGAAACTGAGTTTGCCCTGCGCAAAAAACTGCCGCACCATCACTGGATTATTTATAATACCATCATGGTTGCCTTTGGTCGACAAACATGCAAGCCCGTTTCTCCCTTTTGTAGCCAGTGCCCCGTAAACAGACACTGCGATCGTATTAATGTTAAGTTGAGCCGCTAATTCTAAAAGGAGTTTTCCCGGATTATGGATAAGGATGTTCAATTTGGCCGGATTCGGTTTATCCGTGGGGATAACGGCGGATAAAGACAAATATGTCAAAATCTGAGCTAATGGACTTAAGTATATAAAATAACTGCTGAAAGAAAAAAGTTGACTAGCTTATAGCGTTTTGGTATTGTCCAAACGCTTCAAAAATAAATTTAGATAAGAGAAAATTCTATGTATACATTGTTGGTTATTTTACATATTATGGCTTCCCTTGTTTTGATTCTAATTGTGCTCCTGCAGGCAGGCAAGGGTGCCGATATGGGCGCTGCGTTCGGCGGTTCCAGCCAAACGGTTTTTGGCTCCTCAGGAGCCGGTACTTTTTTGGGAAAGATGACCGCAGGGATAGCGATACTTTTTATGTGTACATCGCTGCTGCTTACCTATACGGCAAGCCACAGAAGTTCTTCGTTAATGGAAAGGACCAGAGTCCCTTTTACAGAGCAGAAGCTTCCGCCAGCAAGCCCAAATGCAGCAACACAACCTGTAATACCTCCCGTAGCACCGGTAAGTAAGTAAAGTGCCGTTCATATTGACAACCCCGCGACCGGATATTGTAAATATTATAAGATGCGCTGTGTGGGGCTAAACGTTAAGGTTATTTTTGATGCCGAAGTGGTGGAATTGGTAGACACGCCATCTTGAGGGGGTGGTGGACAAAATCCGTCCGGGTTCAAGTCCCGGCTTCGGCACCATAAATCAACTGGCACTTACCAGCTATACATCATCGCTTATTGTCGCAAAAATTCCCTATTTCACTGAAATCTTGATTGCTTTAAATCATTATCATCGGCAGGAACATGCCTTCTTCGGTTATCTTCGATTATCTGCTCTATTTCTACTCCGTACAATTTTAGCTTTCGTTGCGATAAATATTTTTCGGGATGTTCCGTATCCTGCGCAAGGTCCATCAAGTTTTTATCCGGTAAAAACATGAATATGGCGCGGTTCTCTTCTTTCGCGCGATGGAAACGCCAACCATAAAGCTTTTTGAATAATTCTTTTTGCTCGTCATTCAGGGAGTAGTAGCCCGCGATTCTTGCGTGCCCATGCCGATCGATTCTTTTTTCCCGCCAATTGGCGGCGGCAATTTTAGCAAAATCCTCGCAGGCTGTATCTTTTAAATCGTTTATCCTCAACTCCGCCGCTTGTTTTTCATAAAGCTCCGGAAGATATATAACATCCTGCACGGCGTATTCCAGCTGTTCCTCAGTCAATGGCCGGTTATCCCAGCGCGAGCGTTGCATTTTTTTACTTTTTTTTAATTCCACACCCACAAATTGTGTAATCATTTTTTCCAGTGAAAGCTGTTTAAAGCCCAGAAGAAACGCCGCCCGATGCGTATCAAAAATGTTTTTGAAATTAAATTTATAATCTCTTTTCAGAAG
>DCVU01000081.1:1201-2918 GCA_002327415.1 Smithella sp. UBA2180 | reverse complement strand
ACTATTCCCGGTGCTATGCAACCTCCCATATATTCCCCTTTCGGGGAAATATAGTCAAACGTCGTCGCCGTACCAAAATCGACAATAATTGATTCCTTATGATATTTGTCATAAGCGGCCACGGCATTAACGATTCGGTCCGCGCCCACTTCTTTGGGGTTATCGTAAAAAATAGGCATTCCCGTCTTAATGCCGGGTCCCACAATCATCGGTTTGATTTTGAAATATTTCTGACACAATGGTTCCAGAATATTAAGCATCGGCGGCACAACGCAGGAAATGATAACGGCTGTGACCGATTTGATTTCTTTAGCGTTCATCCGGCTGGACTGATAAAGATTAGAGATCAGAACGCCATACTCATCAACGGTGTGATCACTCTCCGTACGAATCCGCCAGTCGTGAATTAGACGGTCTCCATCAAAAAGTCCCAAAACTGTATTCGTGTTACCAACATCAATGACTAAAAGCATATCTATCACCTCTTTGCTATTGTTGCGTCTCCCGCGGATACTTTAAATTCTCTATCTTCGGCAAGAAGAATAAGGGAGCCATCCTCATCAAGGTCTATTGCTTTGCCGCTTACAACCTCTTCCTGAAACACTACCTTAACTGTCTGACCTATCATTAAAGACAAGCTTAACCATTTTTCTTTGATCCGGCCAAACCCGTCCTGAAGCAACTGCTTATACCATTTTGTCATATTTTCATACAGATCAATTATCAATTCCTGGCGGGATATTTCCCTGCCTGTTTCTATCGCTAAAGAAGTAGCTATATTGCTTATTTCCTGTGGGAATTGATTGATATTCACATTAATACCAATGCCCAATATAATAAAATCAACCTTATTTACAGCAGCTTTTGCCTGGGAGAGAATACCGCAAACTTTCTTACCATCAAGAAGAACGTCATTGGGCCATTTGAGTTTAATCTTATCAGGACAATAACGCTCCAGGACTTCGGCCACAGCAACACCGGCTAATATTGAAATCTGCGGCGCTCTGGCTGGATCCATCTGCGGCCGTAAGATAACCGTAGTATAGATGTTACTACCCGTTGGTGAATGCCACGATCGCTGCAATCGCCCTCTGCCCTTGGTTTGACTATCGGCGATAACTACTGTTCCTTCGGGTGCACCGGCAACACCTAACCTAAAAGCCTCATCATTGGTTGAACCTGTTACAGGATAATAGTAAAGCTTGTGACCGAAAAATTTTCCGGCAAGGCTTTTTTTTAATATTTCTGAATTCCAATCCATAAAATTAAAAAAGAAGTGGCATTAACAATTAAAATAATGTTTCCTACAGTGACAACTGGTTGAGCAGAGTTGCTGCTACGATATAATTTTTAGTGAAATATCTGCGGCGCGGACGGAATGAGTAATCTCTCCTACTGAAATAAAATCCACTCCGATGGCGGCAATATCGGCAACATTTTTCAGGCTGACATTGCCGGATGCTTCCAGAAGAGTACGTCCATTCACGAAATCAATGGCTTTCTTCATTGCGGTAATGCTCATGTTATCCAGCATGATGACATCAACATCGCATTTTAGTGCTTCTTTTACTTCTTTGATGTTCTTAGTTTCGACTTCAATTTTCATGAAGGGATTTTTTCTTTGTGCCCTTACAGCAAAGGTAATGCCGCCCGCAGCTTCGATATGATTATCTTTAATCAATACACCATCATATAGACCGATGCGGTGATTACGGCC
>DCVU01000081.1:310-1154 GCA_002327415.1 Smithella sp. UBA2180 | reverse complement strand
TTAACTTTTGTACTTTTATCCAAAAATCGAAAAGTTTCCGCAAAGACATCCATTCCGGCGATGACAAAATCATCCTTGGCGATAGCAAGCGCCCTCCCCTTTTTTATTCGGCTGACTGTGGCCTGTGTAGTGATATCGCCGGTTCCGATATCTTCGGCCAGCGCGGCTTTAATGATGTTCCTGATTTGTTTTTTCATCACGCGGAAATCTCTTTTAGTTTCTTAAGCGCTTTTTCCAGGACGGTAAATTTCCCCTGGGAATCTTTTAATTTATCTTCTTCCTTCTGAATGATTTCCGGCGCGGCTTTAGCACAAAAATCACGGTTGGCAAGTTTCCTGGAGCTCTGCTCCAGATCTTTGGACACTTTCGCCAGTTCCTTCTCCAGTCTAGCCTTCTCTCCGGTAATATCCACAACACCGGCCAGAGGAACGAAAATTCTTGTTGCGCCGATAACACCGGTTGCTACGCCTTTAGGTTCAATCAGGTTTACTTCTACGGTTAAGGATTCAAGGTTAGCCAGATTTAAAACGTAACTTTTGTCAGCCTCAATTATTTTTTTACTTTCATCGTCCGTTGCAGAAACCATGGCCTTTAATTTTTGCGATGGTGGAATCCGCATTTCACCACGAATGTTGCGGATAGAGGTAATAATATCCATTATCATCTCCATTTCTTTCTCCGCCGCCTTGTCTTCCCACGCCACGATGACAACAGGGAATTTACTGACCATGATGGAATGTTCGTCGCTTCCGTTCAGTACCTGCCAAAGCTCTTCGGTCACAAAAGGCATAAAGGGATGTAAAAGTTGCAGCATGGTTTTGAAAACTTCGTGTAGAGTTTGTTG
>DCVU01000081.1:0-209 GCA_002327415.1 Smithella sp. UBA2180 | reverse complement strand
GACGCATTCCAGATTTTATTGACAAAAAATTTATAGCCTTCGATGCGTTCTGGAGAAAGGCGCACGTCGCGTCCCTGTGCGGTGTAGGCAGCCAGCGTGAAACGAAACGCGTCCGTACCGTATTGATCGATCATCAGAAGCGGATCAATGCTGTTGCCTTTTGACTTGCTCATCTTTTCGCCTTTTTCATCGCGCACCAGAGCATGCAG
>DCVU01000169.1 GCA_002327415.1 Smithella sp. UBA2180 | reverse complement strand
GTTTGCGGCGCTATTTTGGTGAGTTTGGCTTTTAATTCGTTGGAGAGACCGGGGACTGAAGAATAATCAAAGTCAGGCGGTATTTTCTTTTTTTCCTGCTCTTTTAATTTTTTCACGGCATCGAACTGCCGCTTGATATAGCCTTCGTATTTGGTTTCAATTTCAATCTGCTGTTTGACAAAAGAATCGCATTCGTGCTCCCAGCCGGGAAATCCGGCCAGATTGTCATAGGAGATTTCATGACGTTTCAGCAAACCGTGAAGAGTGCTGTGATTATTCAAAGGCGGCGATGGAAGTTTTGCCAATGCTTCGTTTATTTCAGGTGTGGGGTTAATTGATGATGCTTTGAGATGTGAGATGCCCTGTTCTATCTTTTTAATTTTGTCCTGAAGCTCCAGATAATGCGCACGTTCAATCAGTCCCAGCTCGCTGCCTTTGCCCATCAAACGAATGGTTGCATTATCTTCCCGCAAAATCAAACGGTATTCGGCGCGGGAGGTAAACATGCGGTATGGTTCATCCACACCTCTAGTGACCAGATCATCTATCATCACTGCCATATATGCTTCAGAGCGATCCAGAATAAATGCGGGCGCGCCCTGCACGGCACAGGCGGCATTGATGCCGGCCCAGAGACCCTGCGCCGCCGCTTCTTCATAACCCGATGTGCCGTTTATCTGGCCGGCCAGATACAATCCGTCAACCAATTTTGTTTCCAGCGTAGGTTTGAGTTGCGTGGGCTGAACAAAATCATACTCGATGGCGTAAGCCGGACGCATGATTTCGGCGCTTTCCAATCCTTTTACACTGCGCACAATCTTGTATTGCAATTCCAGTGGGAGACAGTTACCCAAGCCCTTGGCGTAAACTTCCTGCGTGTCGAGTCCTTCATGTTCCAGCACCACGGGATGGCTTTCTCGTTCGCTGAAGCGCATAACCTTATCTTCCAGCGATGGGCAGTAGCGGGCGCTCACCCCTTTAATGATACCGGAATACAGAGGCGAGAGCTGAATATTTTCCCGAATCACTCGATGGGTTTCGGCAGATGTGGCGGAAAAATAAGAAGGTAGGCGCTCGGTTCGCAGCGCGCTGGTGGTAAAGGAAAAGGGCTGCGGATCGGGGTCGCTGTCCTGTCGCTCTAATCGGGAAAAATCAATGGAAGAGGCACATAGGCGCGGAGGAGTACCTGTTTTCATTCTGCCGATATCAAAACCAATGTTTTTAAGATTTTTCGCCAGCCCGATGGAGGCCAGTTCTCCGGCTCGGCCTGAAGGTGTCTGCGAAGCGCCGACATGCACCAGTCCGTTTAAAAAAGTTCCGGTGGTGATAACAACTTTTTTCGCTGAGTAAAAATGTTCGCTTTGATCCAACACGCCTATTACTGTGCCGTCTTCAATGACCAAGCTCTCTATCATGGCCTGCCGGATATAAAGATTGGGCTGGTTTTCGACAACGGCTTTCATTGTCAGACGATAGAGTTGTTTATCACACTGCATGCGGGAAGAATGAACGGCAGGGCCTTTGGAGGCGTTGAGCATTCTAAAATGCACGGCGGTTTTATCGGTAACCTTGCCCATCTCGCCGCCGAGCGCGTCGATTTCCTTGACCAGTTGTCCTTTAGCCAAGCCCCCGATGGCCGGATTGCAGGACATCAAGGCAATAGAATCCAGATTAATATTGAATAAAATTGTCCGGCAACCCATGCGCGCGCAGGCCAGCGCCGCTTCACAGCCGGCATGCCCTCCGCCGATTACCGCAACATCATAGTTGTCTGTTAAATTTTCCATGCTTAATCCGATTACTTGCGCTTGTATAAAATCGGTGTTAAAAAACAACCTGTCTTGTCTGTCATGCCGGACTGGATCCGGCATCCATCATAAAAAGACTGGAGTGCCCAATCGAGTTGGGCAATGACAACTTTTTCTACGGCATAGACTGTAAAAACACAACAAAAAAAGAGGCTGTCTTGGCTAAACCGGATTTCTGGAAAAACAACAAAAATTATTACGATCTGAAAAGCTACTGGCGCAATCTGTTCGGTTGTAATGTTCACAAACTGCAGATTGATGCGGGCTTTACCTGTCCCAACCGCGACGGACGCGTGGCTGTGGGCGGTTGTATTTACTGCGATGGCAGAGGCTCAAAGTTACGTCAAAAGGGTGAACTGCCATCTGTTGCCGAGCAGATCGCCTCCGGCAAGAAATATTATAAGCCGCATGCGTCAAAATTTATTGCGTATTTCCAAACATTTACCAATACTTACGCCCAGGTGGACAAATTGCGGGCTCTTTACGATGAAGCACTGGCACAGGAGGACGTTATTGGACTTTCCATCGGCACAAGGCCGGATTGCCTGGGCCCTGATGTTGCTGAGTTATTAAGCGATTACGCTAAAAAATATCACATCTGGATTGAACTGGGACTGCAATCTGTTCATGACAAAACGTTGAGCTTCATTAACCGTGGGCATAATTTTCAACAATTCTCCGACGCGGTGACTTTGCTTGCCGGACATGGCTTAAACATTTGTGTCCATATTATCATTGGTTTACCGGGTGAAAACGACAAAGATGTTCTAACCACAGCCAAAACTCTTGCATCCATGCCTGTAAATGGAATCAAAATTCATTCTCTGCTGGCTTTAGAAGGAACAGTTTTGGGTGAGATGTATAAAAAAGAAACCATCAGCATGATAAACAAAGAGAAATATGTTTCTTTGGTGGCCGATGTTCTGGAGGTGTTGCCGCCGGAAATGGTCATCCAGCGCCTGACTGCCGACGGTTACCGTGATATTTTCCTGGCGCCGGACTGGGCAATGAATAAATTAGATGTGTTGAATTCAATAAATAAGGAACTAGAGAGACGGGATTCGTATCAGGGGAAGCATTACCATAATAAATAGAAAAAATTAGCTGTAAATTGAGCATAAAAATTGCTAAGTGAAGGGTCAAGGCTGTTTTGCCTAAATGTTTACAAAAAACATGGGAAATCAATTAAAGATAGAGGAAATCCGCTTATCGCCGGAATTATTGAGAATTAATTCCCGCTATACCGGCGGGGGAGGGCTGGCGAAAATTCTCCTTATTTTGATTGTTGTGCTTCCGCTGGTGTTTTATAAGGACCTTGTACATATAATAAAGGGTAAAACTCCGGATGAACAGCTTGTACTGGTTTCGATGGCTGTGCTTTTTTTAGCCGCTTTTATTTTCACATTATATAAAATGAATCAAAATAGCGGCAAAACTTTTATCGTCACGGAAAAAGGCTTTTTTATAGAACCGGGAATGGCTGAATTTTGGAAAGATATTGACGAATACAAGTGGAATGTTTCTTCGGAAAATGTTTCAGGCCAACTGGAAGGAAATTCCATTACATTTTTCAATAATAAAGGAGCGTGGCCCAAAGCATTTGATCTGATGCAATATAATATTTTCTTTACACCAGATCAGATGCAACAAACAGATAATATCTGTAACCGTTTGGGAATTAAAAAGACAGAAAGTTTATGATAGCGATAATTAACTATAACGCCGGAAATATCACGAGCGTGGCACGAGCACTGCAAAATATCGGGCAGGAATTTATCATCACTGATGATATTAAAAAACTCGATGCTGCGTCGCATGTAATTTTTCCGGGTGTTGGCGCGGCCGGCGAAGCAATGGCTTATCTGCGTGAAAAAAAGATTGATCTATGGTTAAAAAATTACATCAAAACCGGCAAGCCTCTTTTAGGCATTTGCCTGGGTACACAAATTATTCTGGATTACTCCGAGGAAAACGACACTAAATGCATCGGCCTTGTCGCCGGTTCAACAAAGCGTTTCCCGGATAAATTAACTTCTGGTGGTCAGGCATTAAAGATTCCGCACATGGGCTGGAACAGCGTTACTTTTCACCACAGTCATCCCGTGTTTCAGAATATTTCGCCGGATGCGGAATTTTATTTTGTGCATTCCTATTATCCGGCGCCGTCTGATGATTCTGCGGTTTTAGGTATTACAGATTACGGAATAAATTTTTGTTCAGTGCTGGCAGTCAATAATCTGGTGGCCATGCAGTTTCACCCGGAAAAAAGCGGACGTCCCGGCTTACAGATATTGAGGAATTTCTGCGCGTGGGGGGGCAATGCTTAGTAAAAGAATTATCCCATGCCTGGATGTGCGCGATGGCAGGCTCACCAAAGGTATTAAGTTTAAAGACAACGTGGATATCGGCGATCCGGTGGAAGCCGCGCGGGAATATTATGAGCAAGGCGCGGATGAAATTGTTTTTTATGATATTACGGCATCATCCGATAAGCGCGATATCATGATTGATGTTGTGAGACGCGTGGCGGAAACGATTTTTATTCCGTTTTCCGTGGGCGGCGGCATCCGCAATCTGGAAGATATGCGCAAAGTTATTCTGGCCGGAGCGGAAAAAGTCAGCGTTAATTCCGCGGCTGTCAATGAGCCGGAAATTATAACGCAGGGCGCTAAGGCGTTCGGTAGTCAGTGCATTGTATTGGGAATGGATGTAAAAAAAGTGGATGTATCCGGCAAAATTCCTTCGGGCTATGAAATAGTAATCCACGGGGGGAGAAAATTTACTGGGATCGATGCTCTCTGGTGGGCAAAGGAAGCTGAAAGACTCGGCGCCGGTGAAATTTGCCTGAATTCCATTGATGCTGACGGCACACAAAACGGCTACGAATTAACTTTAACAGCGTTGATTTCAGAAAATGTGCGGATTCCGGTGATCGCGTCCGGAGGCGCCGGAAAACCGGAACATCTGGCGGAAGTTTTGACAAAAGGCAACGCTGATGCGGCTCTGATCGCTTCCATGGTGCATTACCGCACCTATACAATTGCCGAAATCAAGCAATATTTAAAGGAAAAACAAATACAAACGAGAATGCTCTGGTAATTTATCACGGGTACGAAACCCTCCGCCGTTGGCGGGATTGTTCGACTTACAAATTTTAATGCGTTTCACTGTTAAAATTTGAGTCTCACAATAATTTTTTTCACTAGGAAACACTCCGGTGAAGTATTATAATAACTGCATTAAGACAGGAGGCTAATTAAAGTGGATGCAAAAAGGTATGAATTGAATGTCCAGCTGGCGCAAATGCTCAAAGGCGGCGTCATTATGGATGTAACTAATGTTGAACAGGCAACAATCGCGGAAGAAGCGGGAGCCGTGGCTGTTATGGCTCTGGAGCGCGTACCCGCCGATATACGAAAAGATGGCGGCGTGGCCAGAATGTCCGATCCGGCAATGATTGCCGCAATTAAAAAATCCGTAACAATTCCAGTTATGGCCAAAGCGCGTATAGGTCATTTTGTCGAAGCGCAAATTCTGGAAGCATTGCGCATTGATTATATAGATGAAAGCGAGGTTCTTACTCCGGCTGATGAAGAATGCCATATTGATAAGACAAAATTCTCGATTCCTTTTGTTTGCGGGGCGCGCAATCTTGGCGAGGCGCTACGCCGGATAGCCGAAGGCGCGGCCATGATTCGCACTAAAGGCGAAGCAGGCACGGGAAATGTTGTTGAGGCTGTCCGCCATATGAGAACAATGAACCGTGAAATCCGGCAACTGGCTCAGATGCCGATTGAAGAGGTTACGGGTTTCGCGAAGAACAATGGTATTCCATATGAGCTGGCTCTTAAAATTAAGGAATTGGGAAGACTTCCTGTTGTTAATTTTGCGGCAGGCGGTATCGCCACGCCGGCGGATGCCGCGTTAATGATGCAGTTGGGCTGCGACGGTGTTTTTGTCGGTTCCGGTATTTTCAAAGCTGCCGATCCGGCTCCTCGGGCACGAGCTATCGTCAAGGCAACAGCCTATTTCAATGATCCGCAAAAGGTATTGGAAGCATCGATGGGTCTGGGAGAGGCTATGCCCGGTCTGGAAATATCACAAATTCCTCCGGACCAAATATTAGCCAAACGCGGTTGGTAATTTTTTATGACATTGCATTTAGTAAGCGACAAACCTTCCGTAATTGGTGTTCTGGATTTACAGGGCGGAGTGCATGAACACCTGGAACATTTAGAACAGTTAGGTGTCTCTTATAAAAGAGTAAAGCATCCATCTGATTTTGCCGATCTGGCCGGTCTAATCATTCCCGGAGGTGAAAGTTCCTGCCTTTCCAGATTGCTTAATATTTTCGAAATCAAGAATGTCATACTTGAAGCTCATCGCAAGGGAATGAAAATCTGGGGCACCTGCGCGGGAGCAATTTTATTAGCGAGGGAAGTTGTCGGTGAAACTCCCTGCCTTGATTTGATAGATATAAAAATTGAGCGCAACGGCTTCGGCAGCCAACTCGATAGTTTTGTCAGCGAAGCGCTTATTCCCGCCGTTTCAGCGCAACCGGTGCCGTTGACTTTTATTCGCGCGCCAAAAATTACCGACGCGGGAAGGGAAGTTAATATCCTTTTAAGAATTGATGATTACATAGCGGCAGCGGAAAGTGAAAATATTCTGGTAACGGTATTTCATCCGGAATTAACCGGATGCCTTGCCTTGCACCGGTATTTCGCCATTAAATGCGGGTTGAAACCTGCGGCTAATAGTCACAATTGTATTGATCCACTCTGGAAAAGTTCGAGTTGGACAAAACATGCCGGCATTGCTTAAATGGATTTAATCAAACATATTGAAGAAAATTTTTTTGCCGTTTGCCGCTACTGGGGAAGTTTAAATTTTTCGTTTATTAAGGCCGGATCAATCGGGGCAATGAACACGGGCGTCGCTATTTCCGATATCAACTGGATATGGAATGAAAAACCATTAATCAATGATAACGCCAGGGCCATCGCGGACATTAAAGAAATTTACAAAAAATTAAATCTGCGTTTCTGGTGGTGGATATATCCACGCGGGCAATCGCCGCAAACCCACAGCCTGTTACAAGACGCGGGATTGCGTTTAATTGAAAAAGTGCCTTGCATGGCTGCGGATTTAACTACTTCAGAGATAGAAGAAAAAATCTCCGGCAATATAAAAATTTCTCCGGTTAAAGACAAAAATGATTTGCTTATTTGGGAAGATATCTCTTTCCATGGGTTTGAAATGCCCCAACGCACCAGAGAACAGTATGGCGCTTTTGTTTCTTCATTCGACCTTGGCGCGCAATCGCCACAAAAGCTTTTTCTTGCCTATTGCGATGGAAAGCCTGTAGCCACCTCGCTGCTCTTCACGCATGAGCATTCAGCGGGAATCTACTATGTATCTACTCTTCCCGCATATAGAAATAAAGGATTCGGCCTGAAAATCACGCAGGCTACGATGCAAGCCGCGAAAGAATCGGGCTTTAAAAATGTAATTTTGCAGGCAACGCCATTGGGAGCTAAGGTTTACCTACGGGCGGGCTTTAAAGAATACTGCCGCGCGGAAATTTATAAACTTTGAATTTAGATTGTCCTGAAACATATTAGAATTTATAACCTCCATCATCACTTTAGAAATTACAAAATTGTTTAATTTCTATTTTTAAGCAACGTCCTTGTTGCGCTTTCTTGTTTCTCTTAAAAACTTTATATAAAAATTATCCAATATAATTAAAGCATTACATATTTGGCACTATCCTTGCTTTAATAAGAGTCGAAGCCACGGGTTAAATAACCCCAGTCAGGCGTTGGGTTATTTAACCCTCCGCCTTTGGCGGGATTGTTCGACTTACAAATTTTAATGCGTTTCACTTTTAAAATTTGAGTCTCACAAAAAAACTTTTTGGAGGTATTAATATGAACTCGGGAGATACAGCATGGGTTTTGATGTCCTCAGCGCTGGTATTGCTGATGACCGTGCCGGGATTGGCATTCTTTTACGGAGGACTTGTTCGCCGTAAAAACGTTCTTTCTATTTTAATGCAGTGCTTTATTATTTTGTGCGTAATCAGTCTGCAATGGGTTCTGTTCGGTTATTCTCTGGCCTTCGGTCCTGATTTTCACGGACTAATAGGTAACTTGAATTGGGCAGGACTGAACGGTGTAGGCGCTTTGCCAAATAAGGATTATGCCGCGACTATTCCGCACAGTGTTTTTATGGCCTTTCAAATGATGTTTGCCGTTATTACTCCGGCTTTGATTATCGGCGCTTACGCGGAAAGGGTGAAATTTCCTGCATTCCTGCTCTTCACTATTCTCTGGGCAACCTTTGTTTATGATCCTCTGGCGCATTGGGTTTGGGGAACAGGCGGCTGGCTGAAAAATCTTGGTGCTCTCGATTTTGCCGGTGGTATTGTTGTTCATGTCAGCTCGGGAATCTCGGCTCTGGTACTAGTACCGTGTAACTCCTATAAA
>DCVU01000086.1:7099-7552 GCA_002327415.1 Smithella sp. UBA2180 | reverse complement strand
CAACAGCTGCATCAACACCCAGCGCCGGCCGGTAAGGACGATAGGAAGCCATGGCATCAATAACATCCGCAACTCCTATAATACGTGCTTCAATTACAATCGCATCTCCCATTAAACCCCTTGGATAACCTGAGCCGTCTATCCTTTCGTGGTGTTGAAAAATAATTTCTCCCACCGGATAAGGAAACTCAATATTTACAAGAATATCTCTGGCAACTTTACAATGCGTCTTGATTATTTCTCTTTCCAGATCACTTAAAAGTCCGGGTTTTGTTAATATTTCTGTAGGCACTGATATTTTGCCGATATCATGAAGAGTGGCTGCAATATTAATCGCTGTAATTTGTTCTTCAGGCAATTGCATTTCTTTTGCAATTTCACAAGCAATTCTAGCTACTTGATCTTCATGTCCTGAAGTATAAGGATCTCTTGTTTCAACTATTTTAGATAATG
>DCVU01000086.1:0-7087 GCA_002327415.1 Smithella sp. UBA2180 | reverse complement strand
CTTCAAGAGTTTTGTTTAACTCCAGCAACTCGGTATTTTTATGTTTGATCAATTCTACCAGATGTTTATTTCCCGCCAATATTTCCACTTTGGAAATCGACTGTTTGATATGAAACAATAGTTCTTCTTCATGCCATGGTTTTGTAAAATAAAGATTAACCTCTCCTTTATTAATGGCATCAATTACAGTGCCGGTATCGGCATAACCGGTCAAAAGTATACGAACGGCATCCGGAAAAATATTTTTGGCCTGGGCAAAAAATTGCACACCGCTCATCAGCGGCATTCTTTGATCGGAAATAATAAGAGAATAAGGTTTTTGAGCAGTATGCAGTTTATTCAGCCCTTCCAACCCATTGCTCGCCGTGTGAACTTCGTAATCTCCATCAGCTAAAATACGACTGAAAGCATTAAGTATAGACTCTTCATCGTCGACAATTAATATTGAATGTTTATGTTTTAAAGTTTTTGCCAGTTCAAAATCCTCTCTATCACCCAATTTGCTAATTACTATAGAGTTATTGGTGAAAGTATAAAATCATTCTGATGATTATGTCAAGACATTATTCGGTATGGGAGAATAATTATGAAAAGCAATCTTCACTTTTTAAGCAATTGCAGCGTGAACGAAAAGGCATTTATAGTTTGAACAATATTCGCTTATAGATATAACATGATAAAAATTAATAGAAGATGCTCTCAGGCAGAAATAATTTTTTTCAAAAATTGACCTGTTGTTGATTTTTCTTCCCGTGCCACTTTTTCGACTGTACCCGAGGCGATAATTTTACCGCCGCCGGAACCTCCTTCCGGCCCAAGATCGATAACGTAATCCGCACATTTGATTACATCAAGATTATGTTCGATGACAACCATTGTATTGCCCATATCCACAAGGCGGATTAAAACATCCAGCAATTTTTGAATATCCGCAAAATGCAATCCAATGGTAGGTTCATCCAGAATATAAAGAGTATTGCTGTTGACTTTCTTGCCCAATTCCCGCGCCAGTTTTATTCTCTGCGCTTCTCCGCCGGAAAGAGTGGTTGCCGACTGTCCCAGATGAACATAACCTAGACCAACCTCGTAGAGCATTTGCAGATGCGATTTAATCGATGGAATATGGGAAAAAAACAGCAGCGCCTGATTGACCGTCATATCTAAAATATCGGCAATATTCTTATCCTTATATTTTATATCGAGCGTATCGGAATTAAATCGTTTGCCGCGGCAAACATCGCAAGTTACATAAACATCCGGCAGAAAATGCATTTCAATCTTAATCAAACCATTGCCTTCGCAAGCTTCACAGCGTCCGCCTTTCACGTTAAAGCTGAACCGACCGGGTTTATAGCCGCGAACCCGCGCTTCGGGAAGATTGGCAAACAGATCGCGAATAAAAGAAAAGATTCCGGTATAAGTTATCGGATTAGATCGTGGCGTACGGCCGATGGGTTGCTGATTAATCATGATAACCCGTTCAATATCTCCCAAATCCACAACCTTTTTTATTTTTCCCATTGACCCGTGATGCTGGTTTAAGCGGCGCGCCATTACTTTATAAAGAGTCTCAATAATCATTGTGCTTTTGCCGGAACCTGATACGCCGGTTACCGCCGTGAATAATCCTACCGGTATTTTAATATCAATATTTTTGAGGTTGTTCTCGCTGGCTCCCTCTAAAATAATATATCTGCCGGTAAGTGAACGTCTTTTTGAAGGCAGAGCTATAGATTCTTTCCCCGACAAATATCTGCCGGTAAGCGAATCATCGCTTTGCAGAATTTCCCCGGGAGTTCCTTCAAAAACTATTTCACCTCCCTGTGTTCCGGCACCCGGGCCCATATCCACAATATGATCGCAGGCCAGGATCATATCGGTATCATGTTCCACAACCAGCACGGTATTGCCCATATCGCGCAGTTTTTTTAAAGTATCAATCAGGCGCAAATTATCTTTCTGGTGCAGTCCGACAGTCGGTTCATCCAGCACGTACAAAACGCCCATCAATCCGGAACCGATTTGTGTGGCCAGCCGGATGCGTTGACTTTCGCCTCCAGATAAAGACAAGGTTGCTCTCTCCAGGCTTAAATAATCCATGCCGACATTGAGCAAAAATTGCAGGCGATTTTTAATCTCCTTGATAATTCTTTCGGTAATATTTTTTTCCTGCGGCGAAAGGATCAGTTGTTCGAAAAAATTAAAACAGTCACGGATGGACATCCGGCAGATTTCATAAATATTTTTTCCATTAACTGTCACAGCAAGGACTTCTTCTTTTAAACGCGCGCCATGACAAGTATCGCAGGCACTCGAATTAATGTAACGAATCAAATCATTGCGCACGGCTACCGAAACAGTTTCTTTCCAACGGCGCTCCAATTGTTTGATCACTCCTTCAAAAGGCTTGTGAGTAAAGTATCTTTTATCCGGACGATCATGATGAAATTTAATATTGTCCTTGCCCGATCCGTAAAGAAGAACTTTTTGAATTTTTTCCGGCAATTTATTAAAAGGTGTATTAATATCATAGCCGTAATGAGTACTCAATGCATCTAAAACATTATGGTAATAAAGAGAATTCCGGCCCGCCCAGGGTACGATTGCCCCTTCCCTTAGAGATAATCCGGCATCCGGCACAACCAGATATTCCGTAAAATGCATGCAGGTGCCCAGACCGTTGCAATCAGGACAGGCGCCATAAGGACTATTGAAGGAAAACATGCGGGGGGTTAGTGCAGGGAGATTTATTCCGCAATCGGGACAGGCATATTTTTCGCTGAACAGCATTTCCTGGCCATTGACCGAAACTACGCGTACGAGCCCTTCCGCGCGGCTGGACGCGATCTCGAGAGAATCACGCAATCTTTTTCTCACACCTTCTTTCAATACCAAACGGTCAACAACAAGATCAATATCGTGGCGCTTATTTTTTTGCAGAATAATTTCTTCCGCCAGATCTCTGACTTCTCCATCAATCCGGACGCGCGCGAAGCCTTCCTTCTGGAGTTTCTTTAATTCTTTCTGAAATTCACCTTTTTTCCCCCTTACAAGGGGCGCCAGAATGCTGAAGGACGTATTCGCCGGAAGCAAAAGAACACTTTCCAGGATACTGTCTATTGTCTGCGATTTAATCTCTCGTCCGCATCGATAACAATGACAAACACCGATGCCGGCGTAAAGCAAACGTAAGTAGTCGTAAATTTCGGTGACTGTACCTACCGTCGAACGCGGATTATGGCTGGCCGTGCGTTGCTCAATGGCTATAGCGGGCGATAAGCCTTCAATGGATTCTACATCCGGCTTATCCATTTGCCCGATAAACTGACGCGCGTAAGTGGAAAGCGATTCCACATATCGCCTCTGACCTTCAGCATAGATTGTGTCGAAAGCAAGTGATGATTTGCCGGAACCGCTCACGCCGGTAATAATGACAAACTTATCACGAGGGATATCCAAGCTTATATTTTTTAAATTATGCTGTGACGCACCCTTGATTCTTATTGCATCCATATTATTATTTTGTCATTCTTTTACAATTTTATTTCAATGTGTGATTTTGCCCGGATAGAAGCAATCCATTCCTCAAATTTTTTATCTAATTTCTCGTCTTCAAGTTTTGTTTTTATTTCCTCCCGCACAGCAGCGATTGGTTTCAAACCGGCTCCTTTTTTATCCACCACCTGAATTATATGAAATCCTACGCTGGATTCGATTACTTCACTTATTTGCCCTACGGGAAGTATAAACGCCACCTTCTCTACTTCCGGAATAATCGTACCTCTTCCGACAAAACCGACATCACCGCCCTGGGCCGCGGCCGGTCCCTGAGAATATTTTACAATTAATAAATCAAAAGATTCCCCATCCATAATACGTTTATGCAATTGCACAGCCCCGTTTCTCACTTTCGCTGTTGTAACCTTATCAGCATTGGAAGGGATCAATAATAAAAGCTGTTTAATTCTGACAGTTTCTTTACCTTCATAATCCTGGCGGTTTTTATTGTAATACTCGCCTATTTCCTCATCACTGACCATTACCTTGGATTTGATTTCCCGCCGTAGCAGACGAGCGCGCATCATCTGCATCCTTATTTCTTTTTTAACAGAGTCAAGCGAATTTCCTTCTTTCGCAAGATTTTTTAAAAAATCCTGCATGCTTAATTTTTGTTTAGCCATTATATCCCGGAGCACGTCCATAACTTCTTCATCCTTGATGATAATGCCCGTACCGGATTTTTTCCCTTCTTGTTCAATCAGCATATTATCAATGAGTCGCTGCAAGAAAACACCTCTTGTCTGTTTGATGACCGACTCTTTATCATTGCCTTTATAAGTATTTTCGATGTTTTTTAGATAAGGCTCAAACGCGGCATTAAATTCGTAAAGCGTTATTATCTCATCATTTACTACGGCAATAATTCTATCTACAACCTCGGCACCAGCCGGTGCGCACAAAAGTATTAAACTCCATAGAATCAAAAATATCTTTTTATAAAACTTCACAGTGTTTCCTCCATTTCTTAATTTTACTTACTTATTTTTTCCCGGTATATCCTTTTCTTTTTTGATAACCGCTTTCATCTTTAATGCTTCAAGCCAGTTGATAAAAGCTGCATCTTCTTTTTGCGACCGAATATCGGAGATAACTTCCTCCTTGATATCCTTGTAATTTCCGGTTTTTGCCGATTGAACTTCCAGAACTTTAAAAATATGAAATCCATAAGAACTTTGCACAATCGGACTTATTTTATTGACCGGCAGGCTGAAAATAGTTTTATCCAAAGGTTCCGGCATGATTTGTCTGGTGATAAATCCCAAATCTCCGCCGCGGTATGCTTCCGGACCGACAGATACGCGAGCGGCAACAGAAGCAAAATCTTCACCGGCTTTTAATCTTGCTGACACCTTTTTAGCCAAAGCTAGCTCTCGAACGACTATCTGTGCAACTCTCACACGAGATTCCGTTTTGTAATTGTTGCGGTGTTCATTGAAATATTTTTCGGCTTCATCATCTGTTATTTGAACTCTTGCATTGACATCTATTGCAACAAGGTTCTGCAAAAGCATATCTTTTTTAAAGTCTTCTTTCCATTGTTCATATTTTACATTTCCCTGCGCCAGCAAATTAGAAAAATCTTTCCCATAATCTTGTTTAAATTCTTTAATTTTTTTCTCCAGTTCGGCATCGCTTATGGATATATTAAGCTCCTGTGCGCGCAGAGACATTATTTTTTCCGTAATCATAGCATCCAGAACTTCTTCTTCAAACCGTTTCCTGTAATCGGGCTGAGTTAAGAAAGCTCCGGGCACAATGCGCATTTCCCGGTCCAGTTGCGACTTATAATCTTCCAGATATATTTTGGAACCGTTAACCGTGGCAACATAAGGTTTAAAAAAGGTATTAATCTTGTCGCATGCAATAGTAGCACCCAATAGCATCAAACAAAAGACGACACAACAAAGCGATAACGTCACTTTGAATTTATTAACGGAAGAAGAAACATCAGGATACGGTTTTGCGCTAACCATAATTTTTCTTTATATCTTGATTAAGGCTATTCGGCAAGCATCTTTAACAATAAATCGGCCTGTTCTAATATCTGATCTTCGATAAGGTCTGGGAAGGGCACATACAATTTATAATCCGGCGTAAAACGTAAGTCTTTAATTTTCTTACGATACAAAGCGATAATTTTTGCTGGATCAACCGGAGAAGTATCCCGGAAGAAAATATACAGATATTTGCCGTCATAGCCCATTTTCTTCCCCTTCAGCGGTTTAAGATAATTTCTGATGCCAATTACCTGAAACAAATTATCCACTGATTGCGGCGGCTTCCCATAACAATCCTGCAACTCGCTCCTGATCTGATTAATGTCTTCTTCGTTTCCGGCCAGAGATATCCTTTTATATAAAACCAGCCTCTGATGGACATCCTGCACATAATCTTCGGGAATAAACGCGGAAATTCCCAGCTGAATTTCAGGCAACGATTCTTCTTCGGCAATTTTTTCTCCCTTGATTTCCCGAACTGTCTTTTCCATCATCTCCGTGTAAAGTTCATAACCTACTGCGGAAATATGCCCGGACTGGGAAATGCCCAGCAGATTTCCTCCGCCGCGGATTTCCAGATCATTATAAGCTATCCTAAATCCTGATCCCGGTTCGGAAAATTCCTTGATTACCTGCAGTCTTTTCATCGCTTCACGGGAAAGCATTGCTCCGCGAGGCAACAAAAGATAAGCAAATGCTTCCTGATTGGACCGTCCTACTCTGCCGCGAATCTGATAGAGCTGCGCCAATCCGAATTTTTCGGCGCGATTGATAATTATAGTGTTGGCCGTGGGAATATCCAGACCGGACCCGATAATTGTGGTGCAAACAAGAACATCACATTCCTGTCGTACAAATTGAGCCATTGCCTTTTCAATTTCCGCAGGTTTCATCTGGCCATGGACAACCCCGACTCTCGCCTGCGGCACCAGACTTTGAATAAGACGAGCGATAGAATAAATTGAGCGCACCCGGTCATGGACAAAAAATACCTGCCCCTGCCGCGACAATTCTTTCTCTATCGCAGTCTTGATAGCATCCTCATCGAATTCCAGAACATATGTTTTTATGGACACACGATCTTCCGGCGGCGTGTTGATAATGGACAAATCCCTGATGCCGATCAGTGATAAATGAAGCGTGCGCGGAATCGGCGTCGCCGAGAGCGTCAGCACATCGACCAGTGTGCGCATCTTCTTTAATTTTTCCTTATGAGACACGCCAAAGCGTTGTTCCTCATCGATTATCACCAATCCCAAATCTTTAAACTCAACGTCCTTTTGCAGCAGGCGATGTGTCCCTACAATAATATCCACCTTCTGACTTTTTAACTCTTGTATAATCTTTTTTTGTTCAGCGGTACTTTTAAAACGATTCAATACCTCCACACGAACGGGAAAATCGTTGAAACGGCGGGAAAAAGTCTGATAATGCTGTTCTGCCAGAATGGTCGTAGGCACTAAAACGGCAACCTGCTTGCCGTCCATGACAGCGCGAAAAGCCGAACGAATTGCCACTTCCGTTTTACC
>DCVU01000037.1:2726-11710 GCA_002327415.1 Smithella sp. UBA2180 | reverse complement strand
TCGAAAGACGAAGGTATGTTCACGTCCGAACGTTATTTGACGTACTATTTGAAGAATCGTGCCACCTTCACCTCATTCGGCAATATCTTTCGTCCATTAGAAGAATTATCGCAGGATAATTTTTATCAGTCGCCGCTGACGGAAGCATCTCTTGTTAAGCATGCAGCAAAACAACAAACACAAACGGCATCACGGCCAATCATCGACATGTCCGAATACAGCGAAGAGACTGACGAAAGCATACTCAACATCAATGATAACATATCGTTGCATAGACTTGTCGAAAAACTAAATAAGGATGGCAAGTAAAATCTTCAATCGCTTTTTTTACTAAGCTATCAAACGTTTTGCCTGTATTCCTCAAATTGTCACCAGAGGTGGTATGCTGACTTGCAAATGTTGCTAAGCGACAATAGAAACGAGAACCGTTTCCCGTTATTTTTTTAGTTTAACCACTTTATAGCCCTGCTTGCGCAGTAAGTTAACCAAGCCATCCGGACCGACAAGATGCACCGCCCCCACGATTACCATAGTGTTTTCTGAACTATTGAGACAACTTTGGATATCTTTAATCCATTTATTGTTTCTGTCGACGACGATAGTTTGATATAATTTGGGATAGAGTTTCAGACCATTGATATAAAGTCCTTCCATTTTCGGCTCATCTCCATTTCTCCAGGCGGCCAGATATTCTCCCAGCGCTGTTTCAATTTGTTTAAATTCGTCGATAGATTCAAGAATTTGATCGTTTCCCACCATTGCATCCATGGAAAGAAGAAGGCCCAGTTGCTGATCGACCGTTTCCAGACTTCCGGTAGCTTTCCCATCCTGCAGAGCTTTTTCTTTGAAATAATAATCAACCCCTTTCTGGGGGTCGGCGCCGATTCTGTTCATTTCCTGAATTGTAAGCGTCATTATAAACAAAGCCGGCTTAAATAACTGGTATAGCTCTAGCGTATAATTTCGATCTCTACAAAATTTTTCGGCTTTGGCGTAAGCTGCGGACGAAATATGATCTTTAAGAGTTGTGCCGTCGGCGTAAATTGCTCCGCCTAGAAATTCCGCCATTTGTCCCGGATCTTCCGTTTTATCTGGCGGGATTTCAAAGATGATTTTTCGGGAATTTTTATAAGCTGTAAAAAATTCGGCAGGCAAAGGATAATCGGATGCTCTCAGCATGTGGAATGATCCGGCCAGATAAACTTTCGACTTGGAAGAACTTACCACCCACACGGAGCTTTCCGCCCAAACACCGGAAGCAGTAAGCAAAATAAATGCGGCCAGTGCCGCTTTAAACAAACCCCGTCTCATTGGTTCCTCCTCTGCTTGGAATAATTAAATATTACATCGTATTCAGAATACGAGCAAGAAATTAAGGAATAGGTGAAGATGGTTTTTTCATATTTTATTCAAAAATGGACGATATTTTAAAAATCAATTAGTAACGTTTATGCAAAGGTTGAACTGACAAAAATTTCTCGGTTCCCTTGTTGACTTTTAGTGATCTTTCCTGTAAACAAACAGTGACCTTTTAAGGGAGATAGCTTATGTTTGTCCCGGTCACCACAAAACCGTATTTAAAGAGTAATAATTTTAGCGTCCGTCAGCAGGCACGTCTGCGTCATTTTCTATTAATCAAAGAAATAATTACCCAATATTTGTTTCCTGCAAAAACAGGATCGCAGGCGTACCGCCTTCGGCTTTGCAGGATATCCATAAAGGGACAATTCCATTTGCGCTTCAAATTTCGTTTCACTCATTTTCAGCGAAGGTCATTGATTCGACGAACGCTTCAAACTTCACTTTGTTTGTTTTTAGCGAATCTCATTACAACTAACAAATATTACTGCACTACGTTTGAAATATTTGAGTCTCATTAATAAAGGAGGATTTTTATAATGGCAAAAGTTCAGATATTTGAAAATAAACCGCCGGTACTCGGCATCAATAGTTTAGGAAGAATCGGGAAATTAACATTATGGCACCATATCGGCAGAAAGTATTTTAAGGAAATTATTGTCAATCTGGGGCGGGAAGCAGGAACAGGATTGGATACCATCGCTCAAATAATTGAAAAAGATGCGACTTATGGATTGCTCCACAGATTCCTCTACGGCATGAAATCAGAGCGCATTATTCAAATTGTTGACGAAAAGAAAGGCACAATGCTGATTGACGGCATACCCGTAACAGTGCTTCGTGAAGCAAGAAATCCCGCCGATATACCCTGGCGGCAATACGGAGCCGATATCGTTCTGGATTGCACGGGAAAATTCAATGATCCAACCGTTGCTTCGGATAACAAGAATGGTTCTATTCGCGGTCATTCCCACGGCGGGGCGAAAGTTGTTATCAACTCTTCCCCCTTCAAGATAAAGAACAAAGCCTTGTCCGTGCCTAATGATGCCGTTACTTTGATTTACGGAATAAACCATACTGCTTTCAATCCAAAAAAACATCAGCTTATTTCCGCGGCTTCCTGCACGACTACAGGATTGGCCCACATGATTAAACCTCTTCTGGAAAACGAAGAAACTAATAATATTCTTACGGCATCCATGTCAACCATCCATGCTGTTACTAATTCTCAGAGCGTATTGGACAAGGTTCCAAAGGCAGGCGAAATTGACCTGAGAAAGAACAGGAGCATTCTGAATAATATCATCCTGACATCTACGAATGCCGCCAAGGCACTGGCAGATGTAATTCCGGAAGTACAAAACATCGGTTTTATGGCAGATTCAATCAGGGTATCCACCAATACCTTGTCCTTAATCGTTCTGAATGTTACTTTTCAAACGCGCATAAATAAACAAGGTATTGCAACCGCCATCAATACAAATATGATCAACGAAATTTACCGGAAGTCGGCCCAAAACAATCCTGAACGCAAAATGATATTTACGATGGAACAAAATGTATCCACCGATCTTATCGGCGTGGATGCGGCGGTAATCATTGAAGGCCAGTTTAATCACACACGGACTGCCTTTATTAATTTGGATATTTCCAATATTCCAAACTTTCCGGCTGGCCTGATGAAGGCATTTCCCGAGAATTTAATGAAAGTGCCTGTGGTACATGCCAAGATATTCGGCTGGTATGACAATGAATATGGAAGCTATACAAATAGAATGGGAGATTTGACGGTTTACGTTCACAAAAACATTTTATAAGAGCTTTGCACAACTGTATAAAATAATAGTTTCGTCAGAACGTGATGTCACGCGACTCTTCAGCCTCGCTTTCATGTTTTCCTGAATAGACTGTGCCGCTCCAGCCGTCTATACCGATGAAGTCCCCTGCTTTGATGGCATGGTTTTCTATTGTCGCGTATTCATCGACCTCATAAACCTTGAGTTTACTGAAGCCGACAACACCTACCTTGTTTAGCTGCGGGATTGTTACCGCGGCATGCGAAGTGCTTCCACCTTTGGCGGTCAGCAGTCCTTCAACTTGCAATAGGACACCGACGTCATCCGGGACAGTATCGGGACGAACCAGAATTAGAGGTGTTTCCGGTTCAGCGCTGCGGAAACGTTTAATGTCCGATTCTGAATAAACTGCTCTGCCGCAAAGAGCGCCGCCATTCACACCTATGCCAGATCCGAGCATGGATGATTGTAGAGTCTTGGTATCCTTAAAACGTCTCCATCTTTTTGTCTTTATTTGATTCATGTCCCGTGTTTGCAGTATATACAATTTGTCGCGGGCTGGTCCTTCAAAGGTAAACTCAATCTCTTGATGGTTGAAACCTTTCTCATAAATCAGGATCTCAGCAATTCTTACCAGTTCAGCGTAAATCTCAGGGAATTTTGCTTCCAGAGATATTTCTGAATATCTGCGTTCGGACAGACGCTGTTTTTCCGAAATAGAATACGTCTCTGCCAGACCGGAAACAATATCGTCTCCCTGAACACCAAATATAAAATCTCCGTAGAGAGTCACATCGGATGATGAACTTTTCGGTTCGCGGGTAAAAATAACCCCTGAACCGGAGTGCTCATTGAGGTTTCCAAAGACCATCGCCTGGACAATCACGGCTGTTCCCCATTTATCGGAGAGATGCATTTGATTGCGATAGATTTCCGCCTGTTCCGAATACCACGAGTCAAAAACCTGGAGAATGGCATGCCGTAACTGTTCCAGAGGTTTATCTTTGAGCACAATGCCATTGTCCGTTATTCCTTTCTTATAGGAAAGAGCAATCTGCTTCATTTGTTCGGGGGGAAACTGGATCTTTCTTTCTACACCATGTTGTTGTTTGAATCCATCCATTATTGCATCGAAAAAATTACGGTTCATCCCCTGGAACATACCCCATGTCTGTAAAAACCGGCGATATGAGTCCCATGCCGCCCACTGGAAGTTTTCCTTTGTGCTGAGACTTTCTGCTATGGATTCGTTGATGCCCACATTTAAAAAAGATTTCATCATACCGGGAAGGGAGACCGTGGCGCCGCTTCGTACCGATAACAGCAATGGATTGTGGCGATCACCAAATTTACGGCCGGTTATTTTCTCCAGAGTTGCTATCTCTTTGTTTACCCGGACAGCGAGGTCATTAAAGATATACTTATAGCCATAGACCGCGTCATATCCTCTAAATACTTCTGTGGTGATGATAAAACCCGGAGGCACATGAAAACCAAAGGAAACCAGGTCTTTGAGAAAATATCCTTTATTCCCGAGCAGTATTTGATTATCAACTTTTTTATTCTTTCTGTAAAAGGATGAAACGGTTAATTCCGGATTATAAGACATGAGTACTTTGAGAATCTGTTTATTATCCTTAAATTTTTCCGACTCAGCGTTTAGAGTCTTGATGACTGCATTGACAAAGTTATCCAATACCTGAAGGCCGAAGGAAGAAGATATCATTCCTCTGATAAAATTTTCCGAGTACTGATAGATGGATTTTTCATATTTTTTCTGCCCTGATTTTATATCCGCTTCAGCGTTTTGCTGGCAAGTCTGCCTGATAATAACTGGCAGGTTGAGGCTGTGGGCATCAATATAATAATTACGAATAATATCCTGAAGGTCTTTGGAAATAAAACGAAAAATGTCTATGTATTGGTCTATGGAAAACTGCTTGATCGGCAAGGCGTTCGTCACGTACTTGACTTTAGCACCCAGGCCTTCTGTAGAAATGCCTTCGAGTTCCAAGGCGCTGATATAGAGCCACAGACATGTATGAATCTTAGCGATGGTGTGTTTGGTAATGAATTTGAGATTCAAGGACTGAATCAACTCCTCAAAAAGCATAGTGGCAAGTGTTTCCAGTCTCAGAGATAAACCAACGGCCTCAAATTTCTTCTCATTGTAGGTTCCGTACATTGAGGGAATGCCTGCCGCTATATGCCTCTTGTAGTATATGTTTTCATAAAACTGCGTTTTCTTGGGAGAAAGAATCTTTGTTTTCAATATGGCCAAAAATTTTAAGATAATTGTCAGACTCCGGTAATAGTTCTTGCTGTCCAAAGAGCGTTTCAGCGATATAATATCGGTTTGGGGAAAGGAATTGTTCGATTCCAAATCTTTCAATAAATCGATATACTGAGGATAGTATTTTTTATAGATCAACTGATAAATGCGGATCATGATTTTGATCCGCTTTTGATCTCTGTCATTAAGGCCTTTTATATGATGGAGTTCTTTGCACGTCCCTACATTGTCCCATTCGAGAAATTGCCGGGGATCATTATTAATTTTCGAAAAGAAATATTTAAACGCTTTGTGCATTCCGTCGAAATATTCTCCGGAATTCACAACCTGTTCATACACCTCATCTGGAAGATGGGTGCGGATAAAATCCTTATTGCCGGTACTCCAGTATTGAAAAATGTCCTCGATAAATTTAACAAGCAGACTATTGCTCTCGACGTGTGATTGTTTCCGAAGAAAATACACCAGCTTGTCATTGCGGAAGGAAAGTTCGTCAACCTGAGTGGAAATTTCTCTCAACTCGCCTTCAGCGCCGATTTCGCTGAAATACACAGGAAAAACTCTGAGGAGTTGTTTAATCAGGCTGTACGCCGGCGCGATATCGGTATTGAGCAAAGCGGAAATATTTTTCTGAATGAGGTCTGTATCGCGAACAAAAATTCCTCCCATTTTCAAATTGATTATCAACGCAGAAATCAACCGCTTTGTCCATCGGGGTTTCATCCCGATAATTTCGAGCCATGAACGGATATTGATGATGTGAGCCGGATTGACTTTTATCTGCCATTCCTCAGTTGAACCCTTAATTTCCGGATACTGGAAACCATATGCAATCAGTTCATCAATAAAAATATCAGCAAGAGAATGATTCTCTTGCGCAAAAACTTCCTTAGCCGTTGTCGTTATGCAATCAAAATTTGCAACGCTGAATTCACGTTGAGATTTGCTCTTTTTCAGAAAACCGAATATCTTACGCACAAATTCGCTCAGGTTTCCCTTTTTTTCCTCTTGAAAGACCATTTTTAGAGAGTGGTTGATTTCCCGCAAGGCACCTGCGTGAATGTCGGCAAGGCTGGGAACATCCATTGTTTTAAATAGAAAACTCAATTTCGCCAGGTGTTGGCGGCCTTGATGCGCTGGGGATTTCTCCAACTGGTCCGCAACCAGCAAATAGCCGTTTATTATCTGAAAATAATCCGGCATATCAAGGTACTTTTTTATTAGATTTTCTCTTTTTTTCTGTGTGTTTGGGTTAAGGATTTCCAACTCTTCGAGCAGAGCAAGGAGATACTGGTGACTTAATGGCCGGACGAACTGCCTATAGGCGTTGATTGATTCATTTGTCTCGCTCTCTGATTCTGTAAACCACATGGAGGGGTCGGGCTGGGCAAGCCAGAATTGATATGTAAGTTTAAACATCCGGTAAACTAAACGATCAAACATGGGCGTGTAAGTGTGAATATCAATTTTGTTTTCTGTAATGCTTTTGATAATTCTTTTGAGATAAGCTGAACATTTTTTGAAAAGAGTATCCTCCCCATCTGCAATATTTATAAGTGAGATGGTAATATCCGGAAACATGGATAAGTTTCGCGGAAGATATTCACCACTCCGAGTAAGTATTGTATCAATATAATCGAACAGATAGTGTATGGCGCTGTCTTTTATATCCTTATTTGATGCCAACTTGATAACGTCGAAGTAAATATGCAGCATCATGGAAAGAGCGGAAAACCCGTCTTGATGATTATTGTAAATATAAAAATCCCCGATGGAAATTGTTTTCAGCTCTTTGAGAACATATTCCCAGTTAATGAAAGGATGGTTTAATTCGGTCAGCAGTTCGCGTGTCTTTTTCTGCAGACCGTAGTGGTCTTCCACAACCTTGAGCAGTGGTGCATATTGCTCCGGTATTTCTATGGTTACTGCTGTTCTTTCCAAATTAACTTTCAGAGCGGATGAATCCCATCCACTACTTTTTTTATTTGGACTATTTTTTGTTGTCATATGGAAAATCCTGCTAAAAAAGATTACGTCAATTCTTAATCAGAATTCACTTAATTTTTCAAGTTAAGAACATAAGCACAGGAGATGACAAGGTTTCTCAGCCTGGCTTTTGTGCAAATGGTTATAGAAGATAGGCAGTTTTGGTAAAACATGTATTTAATAGAGTTCCGCTTCACTCGAAACTCTATTAAATTGAAGATTTAACTTTCAGATAACTTATCTCGCCACTCGGAATCAACATATCTTTTGGAGGGGGATCCTCTTATTTCTTTTTTGCCGCTTTTTTTACAGGCTTCTTTTTCGCCTTAGGCGTTTTTTTCTTTTCCGCCTTTACTTTTTTCACCGCCGCCTTTTTTTTCGGCTCCGTTGCAGCCTGTAGCATCTTCATTTTTGATATACCAGTATGGAACATCGGCTCTTCACAGCAAATAATGTCGATCGTGGCACAACCACATTCTTCGTCAACTATTACGGTAAGTCCGCATACTTCACAACTCAGAACATCTCCAGACTTTACTTTTGCCATTGATCTTTCCTCCTCGTTGTGAAGGGTTTAAATATTCACCCTCCAGTATTTATTTCATTCTAATTAAAAAAAATAATTTTTCAAGTATAAATTGCTGATTTTTTTGAAAGACACAGACGGCTTGACTTTCATAAACAATTTGATATTATCCCAAAAAAACGAATTTGTCTCGGGGAAAATTTTTCATCTAAAAATCACCGCAAATAAGCGCAGAAAATATCAAACCCGATAGCGCTGCAATTTGTATAGCGAAAATCCATTGGAATAATTTATGCCGTTAAAGAAGGAACAAAAATACCGCAGTTGGGTCGAAGTTGATCTGGATAATTTTATTGATAATCTGAAAGAAATAAAAAGATTGATTGGCCCGCAAGTTGATTTTATGCAGGTTGTCAAGGCCGATGCTTATGGGCATGGTGCCATAGAAATTTCCAATATCGCCTTAAAAAACGGCGCGCGGATGCTTGGCGTGGCCAATGCCGATGAAGGCGTTCAACTTAGAATAAGCGGAATCGAAGCACCCATTGTTATTTTAGGACCGTCAACCACCGCGGAAATCGAACAAATAATCAAATACAGCCTTACTCCGTCTGTTTCAGACGCTGCTTTTGCCAAAAGGCTCAATAACGCGCTGACCAAATCCGGCCATAAACTGCCTGTACATATCGAAGTGGACACGGGTATGGGGCGCGGCGGAACCATGCATAACGAAGCGCTGAAGCTCATCCTCGAAATATCCAAATTGTCCAATATAACAATTGAAGGAATTTTCAGCCATCTTGCCTCCAGCGAAAAAATAATTCCCTATAATGAAAAACAATGGAAACATTTTTCGGTTTTACTTGCCGATATCACAAGCTCAGGAATAGAAATCCCCATCCGACATATAGACAACAGCGGCGCAATTTTAAACTATCCCGATTTTAAATTGAATATGGTGCGTCCGGGAATCATGACTTACGGCCTTTATCCTTCGCCGGATGATGAGTCCAAAGCCAGGCTT
>DCVU01000037.1:2001-2705 GCA_002327415.1 Smithella sp. UBA2180 | reverse complement strand
CGTATCGCGACTATCCCTGTTGGCTACGGAGACGGTTACGGCTTTATTCTTTCCAATCAGGGAAAAGCTTTAATCCGCGGCAAGCGAGCACCCATCGTCGGGAGAATTTCGATGGACATGTGCACAATTGACGTTACCCACATTCCCGATTGCGCTGTCGGTGATGAAGTTGTTCTTCTGGGCAGGCAGGGAAAAGAATGTATCAGCGCCAATGAAATCGCGGCCAAGGCCGGGACTATCAGTTATGAAGTTCTTTGCGCTCTGGGGAAGAGAGCGCCGCGCATTTTTCTGCAAAAAGGAAAGACAGACGCTGTGGAACCGCGCCTGCGGCGGATATTTATTCCGGATGAAGAAAAATCCATCTCCCGCATTGATAATATTATCCGTCACTGCCTGCAAACACGCGCTCGCGACGAGGAACTGGGCAACGCCATCTATTACGAAATGTTCGAAACGCTCTTCGGCAAGGAAGATCGCCGGCTGGAACTGCGCTCCGGTTTTCGCTATGACATAAGCATAGCAAAACTACCAAAAGCAAAAAATACCGCAACATACAAAGATTATCTTCGCGTCAGCACGCATGTAGAATACAAAAAAACATTTCGCGATAATATCTTTATGATCGGCTGCGCTTCCAATACTGCCCAGCTAGCCGCGTTATTTGAAGACCAGCGTTGTGAATACCGCTGGCTTATGAACAACGG
>DCVU01000037.1:0-1934 GCA_002327415.1 Smithella sp. UBA2180 | reverse complement strand
AAATAAAATCTTCCCCATATATTTAGTTTATCCGGTAAGAGGGTTGGATATTAACTTCAATTATGAAAAGGCTGGCATAAAAAACGTCAGGGAAGAAAGTTTTTTTGCCGGAAGACATCCACAGCCTTCAATATCGATAAAGAAAGGGAAATCCATCAACATTAAGATATCCGACAAAAATTGGATTTTCCCCACCAGCGGCGTGATATTCACCTGGGATATTTGAAAAAATTACTGAATTTATTTCTTCCCGGAAATATTATTAATTATGCCTAAAAATCCATCCGGTTTTAAGGATGCGCCACCGACAAGGGCACCGTCAATATCTTCCATCGAAATTAAATCGCCGATATTATCTTTNNGCGTATGAAGGAGTGCACTTCCTGCGCCTGCGCAGGTGTAGCTACTTTACCCGTCCCTATTGCCCAGACCGGTTCGTAAGCAATGACAACATTATCAATATTCTCCACTTCGCTTAATCCCTGTTCCACCTGTCTGCCAATAACGTCTCGCATTACGCCTTTCTCTCTTTCCTCGTCAGTTTCTCCCACGCACAAGATAGGTTTTAAACCAGCCATCAGCGCCTTCTTTACTTTCAAATTCACATCATTGTTTTGTTCGTGAAAGTATTTCCGGCGCTCGGAGTGACCGATTATCACATAGGCACACCCGATATCTTTGAGCATTCCCGGCGCTATCTCTCCGGTATATGCTCCTTTGTCTTCATAAAACATATTTTGTGCTGAAAGTTGCACGTTTGAGCCCTTAATGGTTTCACCGACGCTGAACAAGGCGGTAAACGTTGGCGCTACAATAATTTCTCCGTTTTTAATGTTAGTCGAACCTTCTTTGATAGCTTTGGCTAGGGCAACAGATTCGGCAATAGTGTTGTGCATTTTCCAGTTACCGGCAACAATCCATTCTCTCATTATTTTCTCCTTCTTATTGTGAAACTCCAACGCTTGCTTTGGGGTTCATACCCGTGACTTTTCCAGCGCGGCAATGCCTGGCAACGTTTTTCCTTCCAGCCACTCGAGAAATGCTCCGCCGCCAGTTGAGATATAAGACATCTTAGCGCTCAAGCCCGCTTTTTTTATCGCCGTATCTGTATCACCTCCGCCGATTATGGAGAGCGCTCCGGAACCGGCCACGGCTTGGGCCAATTCGAAGGTCCCTTTGCTGAAAGGCGCAAGTTCGAACATCCCCATGGGACCATTCCAGATTATTGTTTTGACACCTTTCAACGCATCACTAAACAAAGAAATTGTGGCCGGGCCGATATCCAGACCTATCCAATCTCTGGGGATTTCTTTAACACGGCAGACTTTTGCTTCGGCTTCCACTGTGGCACTTTGAGCAATCACAGCATCTACCGGCAGTAAAAACTGTACATTTTTCTGTTTTGCTTTTTCCACTATCTTGCGCGCCGTCTCCAGCATGTCCTCTTCGCAAAGAGATTTGCCGGTCTCGTAGCCGGCCGCCCGCAAAAAGGTGAAGGCCATGCCGCCGCCGATAATAATTTTATCCACTTTTTCGATAAGATTTCCCAGAAGGCCGATTTTATCAGAAACCTTCGCTCCGCCGATAATCGCAACCAAAGGGTGCGTCGGATTAACCATAACTTTTTTGAAATATTCGACTTCATTTTTTAACAGAAAACCAGCAGCGCATGTCTTCACAAATTCCGTAATTGCCGAATTTGATGCCGCTGCCCGGTGCGATACGGCAAAAGCATCATCAATGTATACGTCGCAAAGCGCGGCCAGCTGTTTGGCGAACTCCGAATCGTTTTTATCTTCGCCAGGATGAAATCGTAGATTCTCTAAAAGAAAGATATCTCCTTCTTTCATAATGCCAATGGCCTGCTCTACCGCTTCTCCCACACAATCATCTAAAAACATGACTTCTTTTTGCAGCAGTCCCGACAAAACCTT
>DCVU01000180.1:2930-15357 GCA_002327415.1 Smithella sp. UBA2180 | reverse complement strand
TCTTTCAGTTGCAGCAAAGTCAGCACCTTTCCAGCATCCTTAGTGGAGACCACGAAAATAACTTTTTCGTACCACTTGTCATAAAATTCATCGAGGGTAAAACTGATATCGCCCCTCCAGAGATCGGCCAGAAATATGTGCCCCTTGTAGATTCCTCTAAAAACTACAAAATGACGGTAATCGAAAATTTTTATTGGAATTATACATGGTGTATTGAGAGTCTTCAAATCCTCCAGATCAACTTTGTAGCCGTCGCCCTGATAACCCAATACCTTAACGAACTTTTTCATATCCAGAAGAGAAAAACCCTGGCGTCTTGTTATTTGGTCAATGTCACGTACTGATATTATCAAAACCAACCTGCAAAAACATTCCTTTAAAAACAAGCGGTACAGCGCTCACACTGGTATACTGATTGGAACCGCCAAAATAGTAGTTTGTCACATCACAATCCCAACCGCCACCATCTTCGTCGGCGCAAAGCTTATTGATGATGACACAAAAAAGAAAATTAACGCGGTTGGCAGGACAAGCAAACCCCTAGAACAACTTAATTCTCGTAGGCTTTCTATTCATTTTCATTCCGGGACAGGCTCCTGAAATATCTCTAAAACTAATCAGGGAATTTATATACCTCGATTGTTGAAGTTTTATTCACATTACCATATATTTCAAAAAATCGAATGTCAGCTTAAATTAATTATTTGTACCTTGGTACAAGTTTTTTTATTTCGCTTTTTTCTGTCTCCAGACATAGACTGCAATCAGGACTGTACTGAAGATAATCACGCCGATGACGGCCTGGTGTGAGTACTTCAGGATGAGTGCCTGCTCTTTGCCGATAAAGTAGCCGATCCAGGCCAGAATCGTACACCACATCCCGGCGCCGGCAAGGGTGTAGAGGGAAAAGCGGAGATGATTCATCCCGGCGATGCCGGCCGGAATGGAGATCAGGTGGCGAATAACCGGCAGCAGGCGGCCGATGAAGGTCGAAATCTCGCCATGCTTCAGAAAGAAGCTTTCTACTTTTGCTAACTTTTCCCCGGTTATCCAGACATATTTGCCGTATTTCAGCACCAGAGGCCGTCCCAGCCAGCGGGAGACAAAGTAATTGGCATAGGCGCCGACAAGGCTACCGAGAGTACCCATAATGATGGCGATCCAGATATTCATCTGCCCTTGATGGGCGAGGTAGCCGGCAGGCGGCATGACAAACTCACTGGGCACCGGAATGATGGAACTTTCCATGGCCATCAGGGCGAAAATGCCAGGGTAACCCATTACATTCAGAGTGTTAAGGAGCGAGTTTATAAGCTCGTGCATTCAGTATCCTTTCATGTGGATTGGAGCAAAACATGAAACAAAATAAAAAAACTATAAAATTAATGATTAGATCCATAAATAATTATGTTATACTGAAAACATCAGGAACAATAAATTTTTATAAAATGATCATATTCAAGAAGAACAAAAATTGTCAACATTAAAAAGATTTTAGTTATTCTATTAATAATTTCCGCAAAGAGTAAATTTAAATGACTAAAGATCAAAACATCAAGTATTTATTTGAGCCGCAGTCAATTGCCGTTATTGGAGCTTCCAATGATAAGGGCAAGATTGGCAATGCAGTAATTAGCAACATTATAAAAGGCGGTTACAAGAATAAGATTTTCCCGATTAATCCCAAGGGCGGAGAAATTGAAGGCATTAAAGCATACAAAAGTATCCTGGATGTGCCGGAAGAAATTGATATCGCCTGTGTTACGATTCCCGCAAAATTTGTTCTGGAATCCGTAAAAGAATGCGCGGCAAAAGATGTAAAATACGCTATTCTAATAACTTCCGGTTTCTCCGAAATTGGTAAAATAGAAGAAGAGAGAAAACTGGTTGAAACCGCCCGGGAGAAAGGAATGCGTATTCTGGGGCCGAATGTTTTCGGCATCTTCACGGCAGAGGCATCGTTAAACTCAACTTTTGCCGGCAGTGTTATTCCTTCCGGCAATCTGGGCATCATTACCCAGAGCGGCGCTTTAGGTCTGGCCATGATTGGACAGGCCACTGTCGGCAATGTCGGCCTTTCGGCAATTGTTTCCGTGGGAAATAAATCCGATGTTGATGAAGGCGACCTTTTAGAATACATGATCACTCAGGACCGGACGAAAGTTATTCTCATTTATATGGAAGGAGTACACGAAGGAGAACGTTTGGTCGAAACACTCAAGCGCGCCAGCAAAATAAAACCTGTCGTCATAATCAAGTCGGGAAGGTCAACGCGGGGAGCAATGGCGGCGGCATCGCATACAGGATCGCTGGCCGGTTCCGACGCCGTATTTGATGATATAATCAAGCAATGCGGGGCGCTACGGGCAGAAAACATGATGGAAGCTTTTGAATGGAGTAAGTTTCTCGCCAACAATCCCCTGTCTGCCGGTGAAAACACGGTTATCATTACCAATGGCGGCGGAGCTGGAGTTATGGCCACTGACGCCTGCGAAAAATATAATGTAAAACTCTATGATGATTTCAACCATCTGAAAACAATTTTCTCTCCGGCCACGCCGGAGTTCGGCTCGACAAAAAATCCGATAGATATAACCGGTCAGGCGAAAGCTGAAGATTACATAAAAGCTTTTAACGCGGCGTTGCATGATCCGGAAATTCATTCCGTAATTGGAGTGTTTTGTGAAAGTTCCCGTTTTACCAATGAAGATCTGGACATGGCTGTGGAACAAAACTACCGGCAATTTAAAGCTGCCGGCAAGCCCATTGTCTTTGGTTTATTGGGAGGTGAAACAGTTGCTGAATATACCCGAGAAGCACGCCGGAAAAATATTCCGGTTTATGAAGATGTTTATGCAGGAGTAGAAGCTCTGGGGGCGATGTATTCCTATAAAAGATATGCTGAAGAAAAAGAAGATGAAGTTGCCGATTTTAAATTTGATGTGGCGGCTGTTGATAATATAGTTTACAATGCCCGTAAAGAAGGCCGGTCGTTTCTATTTGCCAATGAAGGTCAGGACGTAATGAAAATTATTGGTATTTCTGTCCCTAAAAGCATTGTTGCCACAAATATCGAAAGCGCCGTCCGGAGTGCCGCAACGATTGGTTACCCGGTGGTTATGAAAGTTGTTTCCAAAGATATTTTGCATAAGAGTGATGCCGGCGGCATCGCTCTTGATCTGGAAAATGAACAGGAAGTAATTTCCGCTTATGAAGCAATTATGCGCAATTGCCGCGCTCGTATGCCCCGTGCCGTCATTGAAGGAGTGGCTGTATCGGAAATGGTACCGTACGGAACAGAAATGATTGTCGGGGCAAGAATCGACGGATCTTTCGGTCCTATTGTAATGGTCGGTTTAGGCGGAATATATGTGGAAATAATGAAAGATGTTTCTTTTCGTGCCGTTCCTTTGGGAAGGCGGGAAGTAATGGAAATGATCAAAGAGATTCGCTCTTATCCTTTGCTCTTAGGAGTGCGCGGTGAAAAGACACGCGACATAAACGCTCTAGTGGATACAATAATCAAGATCGGGTCTGTAATCCGCAATTGTAAGGGAATTTCCGATATTGAAATTAATCCCCTTATTCTTTATGAACAAGGTATGGGCGCAATGGCCGTGGACGTAAGAATAATACTTTCAAGAGCAGAGAGGTGAAATAAATGGATAAGTTAGTTGTAACATCAATGCGGCAGAGCGCGGGTAAAACAAGCGTTATTATTGGTCTGGCCAAGGCATTGAACAAGAAGGCCGGATATATGAAGCCCTTCGGTGAAAGACTGATCTACCGCAAAAAGAAATTGTGGGATTATGATGCCGCATTGATAGCCAGTATCTTTGAAATAGAAGCAAGCGGCGAAAATATGAGCATCGGCTTCCATCCTGCCAAGCTTATGTCCATGCTGGACGAAGAAATGACTAAACAAAAGTTACTTGAGCTTCTCTCCGATGCCGGCAATAAAAAAGATATCGTTTTTATCGAAGCGGGCAAAGATATAACTTACGGCTCCTCCGTTTATCTGGATGCTATTTCTTTGTCTCAATACTTAGATGCCGGTTTACTGGTAGTGGCCAGCGGCAATGAGGACACCATTTTCGACGATATTACTTTTTTAAAAAAACGTGTCCAGATAGAGAAAGTAACACTGCTGGGCGTCATCGTCAATAAAGTCGCTAACATTAACGAATTCAATGATATTTACCTGCCCAGAATACAACAGTTGGGCGTAAACGTGCTGGGTATAATTCCCTATTATAAAGAATTACCTTTCTTCTCCGTTAATTATCTGGCCGACCGGTTGTTTGCCAAAATCATTGCGGGAGAAAATAACTTAAACGGTATAGTAGAGAATGTCTTTATCGGTTCGGTTTCCGCAAACGCTGTTTGCAAAGAGCCTTTGTTTCAAACGAAAAATAAAATCGTTATCACCAGCGGCGACCGCAGCGATATGATCATCGCAGCGCTGGACAGTCAGTCGGCAGCTATTGTTTTGACAAATAATATTCTGCCGCCATCTAATATTATTGCCAAGGCCGAAAAGATGGGCATTCCCATACTTTTAGTTTCTCTGGATTCCTATCAGACGGCCAAACAAATAGATGATCTGGAAGCGCTGCCGACAAAAGATGACAAAGAAAAAATCGCTTTAATTGAAAAGATGATCAGCGACCATGTAGATATCAATAAACTTAAGTTGGAGAAATAATTCACCACTTAACAAAAAACCAACAAAACCATTAGTGAGGCATGAAACAAATAAAATAAAGGACAAGAGTCTCATCATTTCTTTTATTATGCTGGCAATCTTTATCCTCTTGTTTCTTTGCACTTCACAAGCGAGTCCCTTGAGTATATTCAGCCCTGTACCGCCTGATCAGGAATATACCTATTCCATATCGATGAAAGAATATCTCTTTACCCCGTTCAGCGTCATCCTGACGAATATTCGCCTGTTCTTTCTGCCGATTAATCAGAATCTGGATTACGATTATCAGCTCTCCACCGGGTTCTTCCAATTGAAAACATTTTTGAGTTTTTCCCTGTTGCTGGGTATTTTAGCTACGGGTGTTTTGCTGTTTAAAAAATACCATTTAACCTCCTTCGGGATACTTTGGTTCTTCCTCACCATATCCGTGGAATCAAGCATCATTCCCATTTCCCGGAATGTGATCTTCTAGCACCGCACCTATCTGCCAAGTTTCGGTTTCTTTCTGGCAGCAACTGGAGCATTCTTTTATTTCTTTCAGGAAAGAAGATACCTGAAGATTACCGTGATTATCATCCTGATGATCGCTGCCATCAACTTCAGCCAGAACTATATCACCGTTTTTCGGTTCCCTGTTGCTTTTCACAACAACCATGTCTTTTTCTCTGATTCCCGCGTCGATCATGGAATCGCCAGTGACGGAAAGCAAAAATGATTTTTCCGGATTTCTGACCAGATATTCGTCGAAGGATACAATATTCCTTATTTCTTACTCCGCAGGCGAAGGAATTCCCGCACAGACTTCTCTAGCTAGTTTTAATGCCCGCGGGTTGCGCGTCAGAGTTATAAATCCCTTGGCACCTTTCTGCAAAATTCCGGCCTCTAATAATTTAGCAGACCAGAAATGAGAAACGCTTTTAGAGCGTACTCCAATAATATCAGCTATTTCCGAATATGAAGGCATCCTGCCGTTTTCAAGGAAAAAAGCGGTGATTTTTTTCTCCACATCCTGTAAAGTTCTCTTGACTTTCATAAAATACATGACATAGAACGATCGTCCTATTGTCAAGAAAAAAATAATAGAGGGAACTTTGAACGGAAAACTGATAACATTGCTGGCAACTGGATTCGGCTCCGGGTGGGTTCCCTTCGCTCCCGGAACGGCAGGAACACTGGTTGGTGTTTTTATTTGCCTGCTTTGCCTGCCCATGCCCTGGATTTTGCGATTACTTTTTGTGCTCGCATTGCTGGCGCTTTCCCTTTATGTTGCCGGACAGGCGGAAAAAATTTATCAGAAAAAAGACGATCAGCGAATTGTCATTGACGAAATTATTGGTCTTCAAATAACGATGCTGCCGGTAGCGATAAATGGCCTTAATCTTTGCGCCGGTTTTGTCTTGTTTAGAATTTTTGATATTTTAAAACCATTTCCTGTCAGAAATCTTCAGGAATTACCTGGCGGATGGGGCATTGTTGCCGATGACGTCGCTGCCGGAATTTATGCCGGTGCAGTGATGTGGTTGTTGATGTTTTTTGGTATGTTATGAAAATTGGTATTCTAACAATAGGTAATGAACTGATGAACGGACGTATTGCGGATACAAACGCTTCCCTCATCGCTCGCGAAGCTAATCAGCAGGGCTGGAGCGTGGAAGCGATCATGTCCGTGGGCGACGATTTCGCCGCCATCAAAAACCGTCTGAATTATCTGCTTTCCATGGCCGACGCCGTAATCTGCTCCGGCGGCCTGGGGCCGACATCCGACGATATTACCACCGCCGCCATTGCCGAGGCTTTCGGCCTTCCTTTATATACTGATGAAAATGTTCTGAATTACATAAAAGATATCTTCACCAAATTCAATTTCCCCTGGATAGAAAACAATGCCAAGCAGGCCATGTTCCCTGAGGGTGCGCAAGTATTACCCAACGCCAGAGGCACGGCGCCGGGCTTCTCACTTTCTATCAAGGGGAAACTGATTTTTGTTATTCCCGGAGTCCCAGCCGAAGCGAAATTAATGGTGACCAACAGTGTAATTCCCGCTCTGCGTAAACATTTCCCGCAGGATGAACAATATATCGTTAAACAAACCATCAAGACCTTCGGGCTTTCCGAAGCAGCCGTTGATGAAAGGATGAATGATATTGATTTTAATTCCTTCGGTGTGAACATCGGATTTTATCCGGTGTTTCCCGAAAACCACATTGTCTTGATCGCGCGCAACGAAAACAAGGAAGAAGCTAAAAAAAATCTGCAAAAAGCGCAGGATGAAGTCTCCACACATGTGCAGGATTATATCTTCGCTTATGGAGAACAAACACTCGAAGATGTGATTGCCGGTCTTCTAACGGAGAAAAAACTAACCATCGCGGTGGCGGAATCCTGCACCGGCGGACTGATTACAAATCGCCTCACCGATGTCTCCGGCAGTTCTGATTACCTTGAACGAGGGCTGATAACCTACAGCAACGCGGCTAAAATCAGCATGCTGGGCGTTCCCGCTGAAGTCATTGAAAAGCATGGCGCGGTCAGCGAAGAAACGGCACGGCTGATGGCTGAAGGCATACGCAAATTATCCGGAACGGATTTGGGTCTTTCCTCCACCGGCATTGCGGGCCCAACCGGTGGCAGCCCGGGAAAACCTGTGGGCACTGTTTATATCGCATTGGCTGACGCCAAACAAACGATTTGCCGCCATTACTCATACCGTTGGGATCGCAAAAGAAATAAAGACATGTTTTCCGAAGCAGCGCTGTTTTTACTCAAGAACTATTTGCAGGGAAAAGTTTAATCTATGGCAGATTCCGAAAAAAGTATCCGCGCTTTTCTGGCAATTGAACCGCCGGAAGATATTTTACAGGCAATGTCCCGTCTGCAGGAAAAATTAAAGCGGGAAATCAACGGACGGATCAGTTGGACAAGATCACAGGGACAACATCTGACTTTAAAATTTTTCAGCAATATTTCCAAAGAGGATGTTAGGAATATTTGCTCTGCTGTGCAAAAACAGATAATTTCGCAGTCGCCTTTAAATCTGAGAGTTGAGAAACTCGGCGTTTTCCCTGATGCGCGCAGGCCGCGTGTGCTCTGGTGCGGTGTTTCCGGCGATGTGGAAAAGCTTATCAATCTCCAGAAGAAACTCGACAGCGATTTCGCGGCTCTTGGATTTCCCGCGGAAGACAGGTCTTTCCAGGCACATCTGACTTTGGCACGTATTAAAGATTCGCGCGACATGACGGGAATGAGCGAAGCGCTAAAAAAACACAACGAGTTTACAGCCGGAGATTTTATTCCCGATAAATTATTTTTGTTTCAAAGCAATCTAACCCTGCAGGGCGCTGTTTACACAAAACTGGCGGAGTTTGCTTTGGGTGAATGATATATTTTGTAAAAATAGTGAGCAAATAAAAAATGCCATTCCGAAATGACACGAAAGTTAATTGCGACACAGTCTCTCAAGGGAGGGGAAATATTTTGCGCATGATTGCGTGGGAAGTGACGCGCAGCTGCAATTTAAACTGCGCTCATTGCCGTGCTGCGGCCAGTTGCGGGCCTTATCGGGGAGAGCTTTCCACTGATAAGTGCTTCAAGCTTATTGATGAAATTACCGCCGTATCTTCGCCTGTAATTATTCTTACCGGCGGCGAGCCACTGCTGAGGCCGGACATTTTCGAAATTGCGACTCACGGAACAAATAAGGGTTTGCGCATGGTCATGGCGACAAACGGCACTCTGGTGACTCCGGCAGTCGTGGGCAAAATGCTGGACAGCGGAATTAAAAGGGTCAGTATCAGCCTTGACGGTAAAGACGCGCACAGCCATGATGCGTTTCGTCAGGAAAAAGGCGCGTTTGCCGGAGCGATGGCCGGAATCGAAGCGCTCAAAAGTGCCGGGGTGGAATTTCAGATCAACACAACGATCACATCTGTCAATCTTGACCAGATTCAAGACATTTTCGAATTGACCAAAAACATAGGCGCGGCTGCGCATCATATATTTCTCTTGGTACCCACAGGTCGAGGGAAAGATCTGGCCGGTCAGGCGATAACAGCCGCCGATTATGAAGAAACGCTGATGTGGTTTCATAAGGAAAGCATGAGTTGCGAAATTCAACTCAAGGCAACATGCGCGCCGCATTACTTCCGCATCATGCATCAGAACAAACCGAAAGGCGAAAAGCCGGTGAAGAAAGCGGGAGGCTACTTTCATGAATCAACAAGAGGATGTCTGGGCGGTATCACTTTTTGTTTCATTTCCCACGTCGGCCAGGTTCAGCCCTGCGGCTATCTGGAACTGGATTGCGGCAATGTGAAGAAAAAAAGCTTTGCCGATATCTGGGAAAAATCGGAAGCGTTCCGCAATCTGCGCGATTACAGCAAGTATGGCGGCAAGTGCGGACGCTGTGAGTTCATCAAGGTCTGCGGCGGCTGCCGCGCGCGAGCTTTTGAGGCAACGGGTGATTATTTAGCTGAAGAGCCATTGTGCCTATACGAACCGAAGTAGATTATGGATGAGATCGATAAAAAAATACTAAATATTCTGCAAAAGGAATTTCCGCTGGAGGAACAGCCTTTTTTAATTGTCGGCCAGCGGTGTGGCATCAGTGAGGATGAAACGATCAAACGCGTCCAGAAGATGAAAGATGAGGGAATCATCCGCCGGATTGGCGCTGTGTTTGATGGCGCAAAGCTCGGACGTGTCAGTACCCTTTGCGCAGCGCGTGTGCCGGAAGAAAAAATAGAAAGCTTCGTTCAAATAGTGAACGCCAATAAAAATGTTACGCATAATTACCGGCGCGATAATGAATACAACATCTGGTTTACCGTCAGCGCCGCGACTGCCGAAGAATTAGAAGCGTTTTTAAAAGAAGTAAAAGAAGAAACCGGCGTGACGGATATTCTGGACATGCGGGCGGTAAGGACTTTCAAGATAAACGCATCTTTTGATTTACAGAAGGCCGACTCGTATTTGTTTGCCGACATTTCGAATAGGAATCATAATTTATGACCGAAAAAAATAAAACACCGCTGGTGGTTTTAGTTGACGGTAGCAATTATATTTACCGCGCCTTCTACGCAATCCCCCTTTTGACAAACTCCAAAGGTTTTCCCACCAACGCCATTTACGGTTTTACCAACATGCTCTTGAAACTCAGACGTGAGCTCAAACCGGACTATATCGTCGTAACGTTCGATCTCAAAGGACCGACCACGCGTCACGGAGAATTTGAAAACTATAAAGCAACGCGCAAACCCATGCCGGACGACCTGATTCCACAGATTCCTTTTATCAAAGATGTTGTCCGTGGTTTATCCATTTGCGTTCTGGAAAAACAGGGTATCGAGGCCGATGATCTGATCGGCACGCTCACGGTTCTGGCGAACGAAAAAGGCTGGCGCACGGCCATTATCTCCGGCGACAAAGATTTGATGCAGTTGGTTGATGAAAACGTCGTGATGGTTGATACGATGAAGGATAAAACCTATGATGCTGCCGCGGTGAAAGAAAAATTCGGCGTCAGGCCTGACAAGGTAGTGGAGATTCTGGGACTGATGGGCGACACATCTGATAACATTCCCGGCGTTCCCGGCATCGGTCCGAAAACAGCGCAGAGGCTGATCGAGGAGTATGGCTCAGTCGATGAAGTTATCAAAAATTCGGAAAATTTGAGAAACGTCAAATTGCGCGAGAGTTTTCGGCAGTATGCCGAACAGGCCAGACTCAGCCGCCAACTCGCCAATATCAGAAAAGATATCGAGATCGATTTCGATTTTCAGGATGCGGCAATTAAAGAGCCGAACAAAGAAATTCTCTCGAAGCTTTTCAGCGAATTTGAATTCTCCTCGCTTTTGCAGGAAATAAGGCAGGATAAGGTGAAACCCGTCAAAGAATACAAACAGGTGGTGGAAAGAAAGGCGCTTGATGAACTTGTGGCCCATCTGAAAAAAAACCATGAAATTTCTCTGGAAATAATATTTGAAAAAAATTCTTCTTCGGATTTAATCGGCATTGCTCTTAGCGATGGCAAAGATGCTTTTTACATTCCAATTGGTCATACGAATGTTTTAGAGCAATTGCCGGCAAAAGAAGTGTTTTCCGCTCTTGCTCCTGTCCTGAGCAGCCCCGGAATAAAAAAATATGTTTATGATTTGAAAACGACGCTTGTCTCTTTGGAAAATATCGAAGTCCATCCCGGCGAAGACCTGCAATTAGCCGCTTATCTGCTCGATCCGGCAAAGCATTCCTATGAACTTGATGAAGTTGTCTGGACATATCTCCATGAGCGTGTTCCCGCGCCCAACGATGTTGCCGGCGGGAAAGGGAAGACTTATCCGTTGGCTTTAGTGCCTATTGATAAAATGACCGCCTACGCAGGACAGCGCACCGATGCGATTTTTGAACTTGCTGCGGTAGTTGAAGCACAGTTGAAGAAAATAGACTCTATTGATCTTTACCGCAAAGTGGAGATGCCGCTTCTGCACGTTCTGGCTGATATGGAAAAGAAAGGAGTTCTGGTGGACACATATTTGTTAAAACAGATGTCGACGGAGCTGGCGCAGTTGTTATCTATATCAGAGGAAAAGATTCATCGCCTGGCGGGAGAAAAATTCAACATCAATTCGCCCAAACAGTTGCAGACAATCTTATTTGAAAAACTCAAACTGCCCTCCGGGAAGAAAACAAAAGAAGGTTTTTCCACCGATGTGGATGTGCTCACTGACCTTGCCCGCAGTCACGAACTGCCCGCCGAGATTCTGGCTTATCGCTCTTTAACCAAACTCAAATCAACTTATGTTGACGCATTGCCGGCTTTGATCAATCCAAAAACGGGCAGGATTCACACATCCTACAATCAGACGGTGACGGCAACGGGCAGACTCTCCAGCTCCAATCCCAATCTACAGAATATTCCCATCAGGACGCTGGAAGGCAAAAGAATCCGGCAGGCCTTTATCGCCGATCCGGATTGTGTTTTGATTTCCGCCGACTATTCGCAAATCGAGCTTCGCGTGCTGGCGCATCTATCGGAAGATGAAGCGCTCATTGATGCCTTTGCCTCCGACGAGGATATTCACAGCCGCACCGCGTCGGATGTATTCGGAGTATTTCCGCAGATGGTTAATGCCGATATGCGCCGTCAGGCCAAAGTCATCAACTTCGGCATTCTATACGGAATGAGCGCTTTCGGACTGGCGAAAGAACTGGGCGTTTCCATGAAAATCGCCCAGGAATACATTGATGGATATTTTCAGCGCTATAAAAAAGTGCGCATCTATCTGGATGGAATATGGGAAGGTGCGCGCCGGGATGGTTTTGTCTGCACATTGCTTAACCGTCGCCGCTATCTGCCGGAGTTGAAAAGCAAGATTCCTTCCGTGCGCCAGTTTGCCGAACGCATGGCAATTAATGCTCCTATTCAGGGCACTGCCGCCGATCTGATTAAAGTGGCAATGGTGAACATTGCTAATTTGTTTTTGAAGCAAAAGCTTTCCGCCCGATTGATTATGCAGGTGCATGATGAACTGGTTGTCGAAGCGCCGGTGAAGGAAAAAGAAGAAGTCATGGCGCTGGTTAAAAAAGAAATGGAAGAAGTCATTAAGCTGAAGGTGCCACTAAAAGTCGAAATAGCGGCAGGGAAAAACTGGGACGAAGCCCACTGAGTGCGGAGTCGAAAAAATCCTGCGTGATTCCAAATTACTGCAGATCCTATGCCATAAAAAA
>DCVU01000180.1:961-2917 GCA_002327415.1 Smithella sp. UBA2180 | reverse complement strand
GCTTTATTGGAAGCCAGAACATCGGCAGTGAATCCCTGGATACCCTCCTCGCGAGCCACACGAATCAATAATTCAAAAAGATAAGAAGCAATGCCCTTGCCTTGATATTCTTCGTCAACAATAAATGCCGTGTCGGCAAAAGCATCCGGTTTCATACGAACGTAGCGCGCTTCGGCAATTATTTTTTCGGTGCCGGCTACCTCGATAGTGCCTACAATAGACATGCTCAAGCGGTAATTCACACTAACATATTCCTGCATCTTTTTATGGGGCATTGTCTTTACGGAAGTAAAGTACCGGTAATAGACTGACTGATCTGAGAATCGATAGAACAAAAGACGCATTTTATCTTCATCAGAAGGCTTGATTGGCCGGAAGCAAACCTTGAGCCCACCTTTAAATTCATGGAAAGTGCATAATTTAGCGGGATACAGTGACCCTGATTCTTCAATATAAATCTGATCGGCATAAATCAATTTTGCCTCTTTAGCCTGTCTAACGAGTTCAGCCCGATCATCGGGATGTGCAATGTCAATTAATTCCAGCGCACGTTCCCGCATCGTCTTGCCCATGAGAGAAGCTACTCCATATTCTGTCACGACCATATCCATGGATTCTCGATTGGTAAACTGAAAAGGCATATTATCAACAGACAGGACAATATTGGGCATGCCTTTAAGGTTGCGGCTGGGAAGGCCAAAAATTGTCCGGCCTTTTTTTGACAGCCCGGCTCCCATCAAAAGTTCCTGCACATTTCCCGGACCGGCATTCATATTCCCCTTGCCGGTATGCAGAGCGACATTTCCTGTCAGATCAATCTTTCTTGCCGGAAGAATAGCTATCATCTTATCATTCGTTCCGATCACTTTCGGATCCATAATCACATCTTCGGGCTGAAATTCGACAAGCGGGTTTCTATCCAGCCACCTCATTAATTCTTCGCTACCCATTAAATAAGATGAGGAGCTTTTACCTCTAAAAACACCTTTATTACGATTAGTCACAGCGCCGCTCTTTACGAGATCCATTAAGGCATCCGTGAAAAAAGGAGAGTGGATCCCCAGATTTTTTTTTGTGGCCAGTTGAACGGCCAGAGCCTCATAGAGAGGCCCTATGCCAAGAGCTATACAGCTTCCATCTTCAACTACTGTCGCTATATTTGCGGCGATTTTCAAAAAAACATCTGCAACGGGCCAGCGAGGAATGTAAATAGGATACTCTGTTGATTCGACAAAATAATCGAATTCATCCATATGAACCAGCGTGTCTCCCATAATGCGGGGAGCACGGGCATTTACTTCACCGATAACAATATGAGCCGATTCCATGGCCTGCCTTTCCACATCCACTCCCAGCAAACAAGCGTATCCGTTTTCATCCGGTGGTGAAATCTGGATAAAAGCCGCGTCAATGGGGATGGCTCCCAACTTGAATAATCCGGGTATTCGTGAAAATCTGCTTGGTATAAGATCCACTCTGCCTGCGCTAATAGCTTCAGAAGCAATCCATCCGGAAAAAAAAGTTTTCAATCGGAATTTACGCGAATACCTTTCATCTATAGGAACCGTATCTCCAAGACTCACCAGTTGAATAAGTTCTAAATCCTGTAAATTAGGCTCATTCGAGGCCATAAGATGTTTAACCATCGTTCGTGGTTCCGCCATGCCCGTACCCAGAAAAATAACCATGCCCGGTTCGATTTTAGAAAGAACTTCTTCCGGAGAAACGACTTTATACTTCAACATAAATTTCTACCTTTTTTATTTGTAGGGTCCGTAGATTAAATTTTAATAATATTATATATAACACACTACTGCATCAAAGGAATATTAACTTTCATTGAATCAAACTATATCACTTTGCTTTCAAAAAATATAGTTTGTTGACTTCACGGTAGTGTCTCAGTTTGAAACATGTAAGGATACCTAATTTAGAAGAGTATTATAGTCAACTGCT
>DCVU01000180.1:0-885 GCA_002327415.1 Smithella sp. UBA2180 | reverse complement strand
GCAAGGACCCGAACAGGATTAATATCCAGTTCTCTGATAGACGGAAACTGATGGAGAAGATTGGTCACTCTCTCGATCATGGCCACATAGCCGGCAATATCACCTGCACCTTTCCCCCTGGCCCCTTGCAGGATTTTAATTTACGAACTTTGTCATCAATCTCCTGCATATTGGCGGGACAAAGGATGTTGGCTATGTCTTGAAAAACCTCGATGTAGATTCCACTATAACCAAAAGAAACAATGGGACCGAAGGAGGTATCAAACTGCCCGCCGATGAACATATCGTAGCCTTCACTGGCCTGTTTCATAATGCGCACACCTTGAAAATCGGCATCTTTATTATAGCGGTAAAGGTTTTCCCGAATGCGTTCAAACGTGCTTCGAACATCTTCCGCGTTCTGAATTCCCGTGATGACACCACCGGCGTCGGGTGAAACGATTTTCATTACCGCGGGATAACCGATTCGTTCGGCCATAGGGGTAGCCTCTTTATCATCTTTGGCCACAGCAGATTCGGCAACGGCAATACCAAAGTGACGCAGCAGTTCCAGTGTTTCCTCTCCTTGCACGACTGTGTTGCCTTTAATCCAGTTATTGGCGGCCCCAATGTCAATACCATCGGGCAAAGTATAGATCGGTAAACCCTCCGCTTTTTTATCGTAATAGTCCCGCTGTTTTTCAAAGGCGTTTAATATTATTGGGTTTTGACGATAAACCAATGATAGCGATTGAGTTCGGGTAAAATAGCTTTTCCATTATATCCTTCAGAATAAACCGATTTAATATTCTTTAATCGATAATAATTTTTTCTGTGCAAAGAGTATAAGGAAACAACGATTTTATGTCAATTAAAACCGGCCACATCTACATACAGCTGGTTCAG
>DCVU01000021.1 GCA_002327415.1 Smithella sp. UBA2180 | reverse complement strand
TCCCGCCTACGCGGGAATGACAGCTCTATATTTATGGACTTTTTACGAGCCCGCTATTATTTCTTCCGTTTTTCCGGTCTTAACGCACGCACGGCGGCTCCCGCCTGCCACAATTCCGAATCACGCATTTCTTTGAGTTCCTTCTCCAACTTAACTTTATAGTCAGGAGCACTGTTGACTCTCAACACAATTTCCGTCTCTTTACCGGTGGCAACTGATTTGTAAAGTTTGGCAAATACCGGCGCTACCGCTTTGCGGAATTCATGGCGCCAGTCCAGAGCCCCACGCTGAGCTGTAGCGGAGCAATTGGCGTACATCCAATCCATGCCGTTTTCCGCAACCAGCCGGATCAGACTCTGCGTCAATTCTTCCACTGTTTCGTTGAAGGCCTCGCTGGGAGTGTGACCATGTTTGCGCAATTCATTGTACTGCGCTTCCATCATTCCCGCCAGCGCGCCCATGAGCACGCCGCGTTCACCGGTCAAATCGCTGTATACTTCCATCTGGAAAGTCGTCGGGAATAAGAATCCGGAACCGATGGCGATGCCCAGAGCAATTGTCCGCTCCATGGCGCGGCCGGTGAAATCCTGATGCACGGCAAAGCTGGAGTTTATGCCGCTGCCGTCCAGAAAATTCCGGCGCACAGAAGTGCCAGATCCTTTGGGAGCAACCATGATAACATCCACAAAAGCAGGCGGAATAACGCCGGTCTGTTTCTTATACACAACGGAGAAGCCATGCGAAAAATAAAGGGCGTCGCCTTTTTTCAGATTGGTCTTAACCTTGGGCCAGAGAATCTTTTGAGCGGCATCGGAAACAAGATACTGAATAATCGTGCCGCGCTTAACCGCTTCTTCAATGGGAAAAAGAGTCTTACCGGGAACCCAGCCATCGGCAATTGCCTTTTTCCAATATCGCTTATCTTCCTTGTCCTGGCCTATAATTACATTAATGCCGTTATCTCTCATATTAAAAGCCTGCGCCGGACCCTGAACTCCGTAACCCAGCACCGCTACTACTTCTTTTTTCAAAACCTTCTGAGCTTTTTTCAAAGAAAATTCTTTCGATGTGATAACATCTTCAATAACGCCGCCAAAATTAATTTTTGCCATGATAACCCCCTATAATAAAGTTTAATTGTTTTTTTATACTCGTAATCAATGCTCTAAATTCAGAGCTATAATGCCCGTTCTTGTTATATCAGCGATACCCAGCGGCGCAAGTCGCGCAAGAGCAAAATCAATTTGCGACTGATCGCCGGTTATTTCCAAAATTATATAAGTATCAGCGGAAACTATTACTTTCCATTTATTGGTGTCAACCGCTTTCTTTACCTGCTCTTTCTTTTCCGCTGTTAAATTCAAACGGACAAGAATCAACTCGCGGTGAATTGATTCCACATTAGTTAAATCATCAACCTGAATTACATCGACCAGTCTTTGTAATTGACCTTCAATTCGATTGACAGTTTCCTGAGTGCCCACGGTGGTCATAACTATCTTCGATATTTCGTATTGCATTGTCGTATTCACGCTCAAGCTTTCAATGTTGTAGCCCTTGCCGCCCAGCGTTCCCGCAATTCTGGCCAGCACGTCCGGCTTGTTGTGAACAAGTATCGAAATTATGTGTTCCTTCTTTTCCATCTTCTCCCTCATCATAATTATTTATTTTAGAACCTCTTGATTTTGAGTAAACCTTTCGACGACTTCGTAAAAAGCAAAATGTAGTACGGGTCTTCAGACCCGTTAAAGCGCAACTAAAGCTACGCACTACATGACATTATCCACCTCCGTCCCTCTGGGACACCTCCGCCAGCGGAGGACATCCGAAGTCTTTAGTTTATCATCTCCCTGCTTCCCAACGACATATTGCTTATCGAATCACCCGGATGAACCATGGGATAAACGCATTCCTCGCGCGACACCCGGAAATCCATCAATACCGGCTTATCAAGAGCAAGACCTTCTTTCAAAACAGTTTCCACTTCTTCCGGCTTTGTGGCGCGTAAGCCCACAACGTTATACGCCTCCGCCAACTTCACAAAATCGGGGGCGTAAGTCATATCCGTATGTGAATAGCGCTTTTCATAGAACAATTCCTGCCACTGGCGTGGCATGCCTAAAAATTCATTGTTTAACAGAACTATCTTCACATTAATTTTATATTGCGCGGCAGTGGCCAACTCCTGAATATTCATCTGAATACTTCCGTCGCCGGCAATATCCACAACCTGCTTATCCGGAAAAGCGCATTTGACGCCGATTGCCGCCGGCAGGCCAAAGCCCATTGTCCCCAGTCCACCGGAAGTAACAAAAGTATTGGGCTTATCAAATGGGAAAAACTGCGCCGTCCACATCTGATGCTGACCGACTTCCGTCGTTATTATCGCGTCGCCTTTAGTTAACTTATATAGAGTTTCAATTACAAACTGTGGTTTGATTACTTTGCCGTTTTGGCAATACGTCAAAGGAACTTTTTCCTTCCATTCAGCAAGCTGAGCCAGCCATTCCTGCCGCTGTGATTTTTCATATGTGTAATTATGTTCATCCATGAATTTAATCAAATCTTTCAATACCGCCTGTGTATCACCGATTATCGGCAGATCAACGGCAACATTTTTATTAATGGACGAGGGGTCAATATCAATCTGGACTATCTTGGCGTTGGCGGCGAATGTTTCGATAGTGCCTGTTACTCTGTCGTCAAATCTCACACCCACGGCTAAAAGCAAATCGCAGTGGCTGATGGCCATATTAGCGTAGTAGGTGCCGTGCATTCCCAGCATTCCCAGCCAGAGAGGATCGCTTCCCGGAAAAGAACCAAGCCCCATCAAAGTTCCGGTAACAGGAATCTGATATTTCCTGGCAAACCCGGTTAGCAGTTCTGAGGATTTCCCAAGAATAACACCGCCGCCGGTCATAATCAGAGGCTTCTTAGCCGAGTTCAGCATTTCAAAAAAGTTGGCCATTTTCTTAGGAGCCGGTTTATACGTGGCTTCATAATTTCTGATTTTTATATTGGCGGGGTCATATTCTGTTTCTGTCGCCATCACATTTTTAGGCAAATCAACAAGAACCGGACCCGGTCTTCCCGATCGGGCAATATGAAACGCTTCTTTAATTGTTGAAGCGAGATCTTCGATATTGCGCACCAGAAAATTATGTTTGGTGCAGGGGCGGGTTATGCCCGTGATATCGCATTCCTGAAAAGCGTCATTGCCGATAAGCCCCGTTGGAACCTGCCCGGTAAAAACAACAAGGGGAATGGAATCCATATTCGCCGTGGCAATTCCGGTAACAGTATTGGTTGCGCCGGGACCGGAAGTAACCAGACAAACGCCCACTCTTCCGGTTGATCGGGCATAGCCGTCAGCGGCGTGCACAGCGCCCTGCTCATGCCGGACTAAAATATGCTTCATATTACTTTTGTAAAGCTGATCATAGATATCCAGAACGGCTCCTCCGGGATATCCGAAGATAATATCAACCTTTTCTTCTTCGAGAGCCTTCAGCAATATTTGTGTTCCCTTCAGCTTCATTCCTTGTCCTCCTATTTTTTTATCTATTACTCCGGCAATTAAATATATAAATGTTGTCTTCCCGCTTAGGCGGGCCATGGTGCCCTTTAGGGTAAATCAAGGAGTAGTGCGAAGTTAAAGTTAAAATACCAGAAATTGCCCGTCATTAATTTAACCTTTAATTGCCGGAGTAATAGTATAATAATCCATAAGCTCAAATCCTTTATAAAACTAAAAAAAGCCGCCAGTCTCCTTGAGAAAAAGCGGCCTTGCTCCTAAAACAACAAAACCGCGGGCTTCAGGGGCCTGCGGCTTGTATCTTTCTTTATTTCTTAAAGATACAGAGCGGCAGACCCCGTAAGTACGACTACTACGAGTACCAATACTTTGTTCAGTATCCGGATAACGCCGCTTTTTAAAACTTTAAGAAACATAAAACTTCATTCCATTAATTAATTTGAGTATTAAATAACGAAAAACAAAAAGTTTGTCAACCATATTTTTTAATTTATCCTTATCACTAA
>DCVU01000070.1 GCA_002327415.1 Smithella sp. UBA2180 | reverse complement strand
ACCGCAATTGATTTTGAAGCAAGGGGTATGGCGCTTTATACTAAATTGGAAGAGGGGAGCACCGATCCCAAGGAGAAGGCTTTTTTTAATTTAATTGCCGGTATCGAACGGGAACATTTTCTTTCTCTCCGTGATACGGAAGAATTTCTGACAGATCCTGCATCCTGGTATCAGAACGTGGAGAAAACTACACTGGACGGAGGTTGAAACTAATAAATCGTCAGTGTTAAATTATGATAGCTCGCCCAGTTTTGAATTAATTTCCGTCCAAATATTGTAGGAGTTCTCCAAATCCGCGTTAATATTTTTTAGCTCCAGATTAAATTTTTTAATTTTCACTGAATCCCTGTTTGTTTGCGGATCACACAACGCCGTTTCATGTGCTGATTTCTTTGCTTCCAGCAAGGCGATTTTTTTTTCTATTGCTGACAATTCTTTTTCCAGCGGGGCTCTTTTTTTATAAGCTTTATTTCGTTCTTCAGCCTCCAAACGTTTTATTTCTTTGTTTCTAAGCGCCTGATTCTTAGATGAAGTCTGTGCTGTTTCTTCATTTTCGGTTGAGGCTATTGTCTGAAAGCGTTTTTCGATAAAATATGAATAATTGCCGTTATAGTAATTGATTGTGCCGTCCTTCATTTCGAATACTTTATTGACCAGATGATCCAGAAAATAGCGGTCGTGCGAAACGATGGCTAACGTGCCGTGATAATTTATCAAAGCGTCTTGAAAGATGTCTTTAGTCTTTAGATCAAGATGGTTAGTTGGTTCATCAAGAATCAGAAAGTTGGTGTCAAGAAGCATAATTTTCAAAAGAGCAAGACGTGATTTTTCTCCGCCGGAAAGAATGGAAATCGGTTTATGAATATCATCTCCAGAAAATAAAAAAGCGCCGAGAAGATTGCGTTTATCCTGATCAGAAGCCTTTGCCGGTACAGAATTTATTTCTTCCCAGATTGTCTTTTCGTAATTTAGGTTTTGCGAGCTTTCTTGAGAAAAGAAAGCCATGTTCACGCCATCTCCATGTTTTATGGAGCCGTGGGAAGGCTGTTCTGAAAGACTGAGCAGTCGGGATAAAGTTGATTTACCGGAGCCATTCACACCGACAAAAGCCACCTTATCACCGCGGAATAAAGTGAAGTTAAGATTTTCAAATACATTTAAGTTTCCATAGCTACGTCCTATGTCCGTTACCTTGACCACTTCCCTTGCACTTTTTTTACCTTCGGGAAACTTCATGCTTACGCTTTTAGTTTTTGCTTCCAGTGTAACCGCAGAAAATTTCTCCAGCATTTTAACGCGGCTCTGCACCTGAGAAGCTTTTGTGGCTTTGTAACGGAATCGTTCCACAAACTCTTCGATTTTTTTAATTTGCGCTTTTTGCAGTTCCATTTCTTTTTTTAAGGCGGCGTGTCGTCTATCTTTTTCGGTTAAATAGTAAGAATAGTTGCCTTTATATATATGAATATTACAGGAAGAAAGCTCGGCAATCTGCAGAGCGATTTTATCGAGAAAGAAACGATCATGAGAAATGACGATAATTGTTCCCGGGTAATTCTTAAGATAAGATTCGAGCCACTCCATGCTTTCCGTATCCAGATGATTTGTCGGTTCGTCCAGAAGCATGATATCCGGCTTCGCGAGAAGAATCGATGTCAGCAGAATACGCATTTTCCAGCCGCCGGAAAACAAATCGCAATTATGAGCAAAGTCGCTTTCTTTAAAACCGAAACCTTTAAGCACCTGTTTGGCTCTGGCCTCAAATGCATAGCCATCCAGAGCGCTGAAGTGAGCCAGTGCATCAGAATATTTTTGGGAAATTTCACTGTACTCAGTCGTGTTTTGTTTTATTCGCGATAAATTATACTCCAAATCTCTGATGGATTCTTCAATAGCGGCAATTCCGCTTTTTCTTTTGAGAAAATCTATTAAGGGGATAGATTCAAGCTCCACCAGATCCTGTGGCAGATAACCGAATGTTTTTTGTTTTTTGCCGGGAATTTCTATCATTCCGTAATCAGGATTGACTTGATCCAGTATTGTCCGAAACAGGGTTGTTTTGCCGGTGCCGTTATCTCCAACAAGGCCTATGCGGCTTTTAGGATGAATCGTCCAGTTGATATTGTCAAACAGCTTTTTATCTAAAAAAGATAAACTTACGTTACGGAAGTAAATCAAAAAATAACCCTCCATGAAATTGCGCGACTATTTTGGCAAATTTATTTTAAAACCACAAGAACAATAAGTGGGATTTTGTACGACAGGGGCCGGAGGAATTTCATTAGTAAGTATTCTGCATGTTAGTATTTTGCGAGCCAATCGATCACTATGGGGAAATGATCTTTTCCGGCGTCCTGGTGTGTAAGCATTGTAACGTGATCATAGTCGTGAAGATTTCCACATTTTTTACCAAGCAATACATATTTTGATACGTGCTTTCCGGATTCATTTATGGTTAAAAGCACATCTTTTCGATGTCCAAGACATTGGTCATTCATGGCTGCAAAATACAAAGTCGGCGGAAGCACTACCTCCTGTGCTGCCTTTCCGTAATCGAAACCGTCAATTATATCAATCCATGACTTTGTCCTGCACCAAACCGCTGTGCCCTTGCGAGTCAGCGCTGGTTCATCCTCGCTCATAAAACGGGATGAAGGGAAATAACCGTGTTTACGAACTAATAAACTGCCAAGGAAAGTATAAACGATATCGATTTGAAAAATTCTCGTTGGATTGATGGCGCTTACTCTTCTTTTTGATCCGAAGTAAACCATTGATTTTACGAGTTCGCGGTATTTTGGAAACCGTAGCAGATGCGATGATGTTAAAATCCCTCCCCACGAGTGGCAAACCCAGCGCTGTGGCGTATTCCCGCGAAGAGAGATAATTTTTTCAATAAATGCCGGTATGTCCTCGGTAATTGCCTCGGTTTGTCCATACTTCGAATTCCTGTTAACATGTGGTTTACTTTCACCTCTTCCGCGCAAATCCCCCACATATACGTCGTATCCGTATTTTGCTAAATATGGCCCGAGCCCGCTGCCGGAGTTTGAATAAAAGATTCGGCCGTTCTCAACAGAGCCGTGAAGCATGAATATCGGAGGCCCATTTGGATTGATGTAGATGTGTTTAAGATGAAGGTTGTCAGTAGAATCGACTGGTATCATCAGCGATTCCATTTTGAGTTCGCCTTTGATTTGCTCTTTGAGGGGGCATTGCTCCTGCATGGTTGAATCATAAAAAATCTAGCCTTGGATGTCAAGGCAATCTTGGACACATTACTTGCTTCTTACAATAACCAAATAGATCACACGTTCCATATTCCCATTGATCATGTGTTTCATGCGGATGAAAAAATTAATATAAAAACAGAGTTCCCTTTTGAAACCAAAGTTACCATTAAAATTCTTGGTGTAAACACGGATGTACCCGTGAAAGGTGTAATTCCTTTAAAGCATGATTTCCATATTAAAGATACACTGGCTGTCAAACCTCAAGGGTCTCTTCCTTTCCCAATTAATAGTGTTTTTGATGTGCCTCTTTATTTCATGTTGCATGGGAAGGTACCTATTGACGGAATGCTTGCCGCGCCGATAAAGGATAAATTCAATACCGACGTAATATTGAAAGACAGGCTTCCCATAACATTAGAATTCAGGTCTTTTTTGGGTCAGAAAAAAGTAGTTTAAAGCGATAACATTAAAGAAAGTATACCCGTTATTCCAGGGGAAAACGTAAAAGATCAACAACGATAACGATATCTATTTGTGGCCAAAAGTATCTGCTTGTAACTCAGATGTGGCAGTATATCTTGAATTCTAGAAAAACACCGCAGGGAAATAAAGCAATTTGCTCAATCGCGTTAGAGCGCGATAAAATCTAACAAATCTTTAATAAAAGCATGGTACCCCTGACTTATAAAGCCGTGACTGCAGCCCTTGTATTCAATCAATTTCGCACCGTTAATGCGATCAGCAAGTATCCGAGAATTCTGAGGTGGAATGAGATGGTCATCGGTGCCCGTAGCAATCATGGTGGGATTCTTAATTTCAGGCAGACGATCATAGGTGTCGGCTTTTGCGCAGGCTATAAATTGACGCAGAGTGTTTGCATCGCTGATGGGTGCCCGTAAATAGCGCTCCTTAAAATTATTTACGTAATCATGATTTGCATCAAGGAAGTCTTTCGTGAACATCAGCTTAAGTGTTCTGTCGAAAAGGCCGTCAAGTCCTCCGCTGCGATCCATCATGATTTTCATAACTTCATCGCTTGCCTGAATCATGTGCTGTCCACCGCAAAAAGTACAGGCGAGTATAAGATTGTTTACTCTTTCGGGATATTTAAGCGTCAGTTCCTGAGCAATCAATCCGCCCATAGACATGCCCAGTATATTAGCGCGCTTTATTTCCTTTGCGTCCATCAATGCGACCGTGTCGTCGGCGAACATTTCACAGGTGAACTTTCCCTCATCGGGAGTAACCGTACGCCCGGAGCCGCGGTTGTCGAACATCAGTACGCGGTATTTTCTGGAGAGCGCATCCACCAATTCGGGGTCCCACCAGTCCATATTGGCGGTAAACCCCATGATAAGAACTATCGGATATCCATCTCCCATTGACTCGCAGCAGATTTTAAGATCTCGAACCGCTATCAGTTCCATTGGGGCCTCAAGTTATAAGATAAAGTATTCATCGTTCGCTGGGGATATAAATTTATCGCTTCTTACGGAAAATAAGCTTCAGCGGCACACTGTCAAAGCCGAAAGTTTCGCGGATTTGATTGGTCAGGTATCGCTCGTAAGAAAAATGTATGCCTTTGGTGTTGCTGATAAAGAAGACAAAAGTGGGTGGTTTGATATCTGTCTGGGTTGCATAAGAAATATGCATCTGCCTGTTCTGATAACGCGCCATCGGGTTTCGCTGCACTGATTTTTCCACCAGATCATTTAAAGGGGAGGTGCCTATCCTCTTTGTATATTGATCATAAACTTTATCGATCAGGTCAAATATTTTCGGCGCGCGTTGTCCTGTGACTGCCGAGATAAAAATAATGGGTGCAAAGTCCATGAATTTAATTTTATCTTTAATATCCTCAACAAATTTCCCCACGGTGGAGTTATCCTTTTCAATCATATCCCACTTATTTACCACGATGATGCAGGCTTTGCCCCGCTCATAAGCGAGTCCGATAATCTTTGTGTCCTGATCGGTCAGGCCATCTTCGGCATCAATTAATACGAGCGCGATATCACAGCGATTGATTGATTTGAGCGCTTGAACAACGCTGTATTTTTCCAAGGTCATACTGATTTTACTTTTCCTGCGGATTCCCGCCGTATCAATAAGCAGATAATTTTTACCATGCACCTTTACCGGCATATCAATAGCATCGCGTGTTGTGCCGGGAATAGGGTTGGCAATGCTTCTTTCCTTGCCCAGGATTCGGTTGACTAGGGATGACTTGCCCACATTGGGTTTGCCGACGATGGCTATCTTGATTTGCATGTCTTCTTCATCTTTGTCCTCTGCTACCGCAGTAAAATTACCGGTAATAATGGTCAGGAGTTCATCAACCCCCGCGCCATGCTGAGCGGAAATCGGATAAATCTCATCAATACCCAGACGGTAAAAATCGGTGAGCATTTCTTTGTGACGGTCTCCGTCAACTTTATTGGCAACATAAAAAACATTTTTATCTTTGCCTCTTAGTTGTTTGGCAATTTCCATGTCCGAATGGGTAAGCCCGTCTTTTCCATCCATTAAAAAAATAATTACATCCGCTTCTTCAATGGCCAGATTGCTTTGTTCACGCATCTGCACGAGGATTTTTTCTTCCGATGCCGGCTCAAATCCGCCGGTATCGATCAGGGTGAAAGCTTTTTCCCGGAAAACACAATCCATGTAGTTGCGGTCGCGTGTGGCGCCGGGCTCGTCAATTACAATGGCCTTTTGCTTTCCCGCAATTCTATTGAAGAGAGTTGATTTGCCGACATTGGGACGGCCGACAATTGCTATGACTGGTTTTGCCTGCATTGAAAATATATCCTCTATTTAGGTCTTTAACAATCCGAATTCCCGCAGCATCTTGTCAGAGCTTGTCCAGTCTTTGCTTACCCGCACAAACAGTTCCAGAAAAACCCTAGTGCCGAATAGTTTTTCCATCTGCAATCTGGACTTTGTGCCGATATTTTTAAGCATAGAACCTTTTTTGCCGATCATAATCGCTTTTTGGGATTCTTTTTCTACAGTAATTGTTGCACTGATACTGATTATATTTTTCTCTTCATCCTCTTTAAATAAGTCGACTGTTACGGCGCTGACGTAGGGAATTTCCTGCTTTGTGAGAAGCATTATCTGTTCGCGGATAAATTCGGCTGCAATAAATCTTTCGGTCGCATCGGTGAGAATATCTTCGGGAAATAATTGCGGTCCTTCCGGGAGGATTTGCTTGACGGCTTCAAGTAATTCGGCAATGCCGTTACCTTTTAGCGCTGATACTGGAAAAATTTCACGATAGTCATAAAGTTGACGGAATTTATCTATCAGTGGCAGAAGAAGTTTTTTGTCGATAAGATCAATTTTATTGATAACCAGAAAAACAGGCACTTGGACTTCCGCCAAGGACTTGATTAAAAAAAGATCATTTTGATGAACATCGGCGTTGGCTTCGATCAGCATGAGCAGCATTTCGGCGTCACCGATTGCCTTCTGTGCCGTTTGCACCATGGCGCGATTCAGCGGGGTCTTGGGATTGTGCATTCCCGGAGTATCAATAAAAATAAGCTGTGCGTCCGGAAAATTTTTAATACCGGTTATTTTGTCTCTGGTTGTTTGCGGTTTATCGGCAACTATCGAAATTTTATCGCCAACAACAGCATTAAGAAATGTGGATTTCCCCACATTCGGGCGGCCAATGATGCCGATGAAGCCTGATCTAAACAAAATACAATCTCCTGTTAAATAATTCCCGGAATAGTCAGGGTAAAAGATTTCCCCGAATCGGTTGCGACAGAAATTACGCCACGCTTTTGATTAATGTTTGATTCTACAATTAAATTCGTGCAGGGGTAAAGCTTTTTTATTGCCGATAGGTTCATATTATTTAAACCACGAAAATTGGACAAATCCCTTTCAGCTAAACCAAAACGAAGTTCTTTGTTATCCTGAAAAATATTTTCCAAAAGATTAATTGTATGATCATAAAAAATAGAAGAAAGAACAAGGCTTCCCAGTGCCGGATGAATCGGTCCGGCCAAAACAGTGCCGTTTTCCCCCATCTCATTAGTCAAGTGCAAGCCCATTCTGATTATGCGAATGTCTGCCGCGGATAGTTTCTCCCAGGCCAGACGGCACAATTCGACGGCATCGGAAAGTTTCAGGGATTTGTATTTGCCCTTCAAGAATTCTTCCGCGAGGACGGTCCCGCTGAAAACGATGACCGGATGAATCCTTACCGTGTCAGGTTTAAGTTCAATTGTCTTATTGAGGGAATAAATAAAGCCTTCTTTTGTGTCTTTGGGCAAGCCGGCCATCAGGTGTAAACCGGTCCGGAAGCCATTGTGCTTTAAAATAGTCACTGCCTTGACTATTGAATCAGCACTATGGCCTCTTTGAGCAAATTGCAGCACTTCATCGACAAAGGATTGAGCGCCGATTTCTATTGTGGTGACATTATATTTTTTCAACAAAGGCAATTTATCTGCCGAAATGTAATCTGGTCTTGTGGAAATTCGAATGGAATTAACAAGCCCCTTTTGAATAAAAAAGTAGGTCCAAGAAAGAAGTTCTTCCTGATAAACAGGGTCAACTCCCGTAAAACTGCCTCCGTAGAAGGCAATTTCCACCTTCCGGGATTTGTCTTTATTCCAAGCTAGATAAGATTTAACTTCCGATTCAAAAAACTCTTTTGTTATCTTCGGTGGAAAATTTCCAGCGGTAATTTTTTGATTACAAAAAATACAACGATGCGGGCAACCGCTGTTCATTATGAAGATGGGAATAATTAAAGGATTTCTGTTAGTTTTTGATTCATGATCAGTCTTCTTCATTTTGCAGTATTTCCCAAGCTTTTTGCGCAGCTTGCTTTTCGGCTTCTTTCTTGCTTTTGCCGGTTCCGGTTTCCGTTAATTTATTCACAATAACTACTTTTACTTCAAATATTTTATCATGATCGGGGCCTATGGAACCGGTAACCATGTAAAGAGGAGTTGTTCTATATCTTTTTTGACAGAGTTCCTGAAGGGCGGTTTTATAGTCGAAATATTCAGAACATGAATTATCATCTTTCAATAGCGGTTCGATTAATTTTGTTATAATGATTTTTGCGTTGTCAAAATCAGAATCAAGATATATGGCGGCAATAACAGCCTCGAAAGCGTTAGCTAAAAAAGAATCCTTGGTACGGCTGCCGGAACTCTCTTCGCCGCGACCCAGTAAAAGACAGTTGCCAATTTGTAAATGACGGGCGAGCTGTGCCAACTGTTTTTCGTTCACCAGCGCGGCGCGAATTTGGGTAAGTGTCCCCTCGGGGTAAGTAACATATTTTTTGATAATCAGATCACTTACGCAAACGCCTAAAACAGAATCGCCTAGGAACTCGAATCTTTCATTGTCGGAAAAAGCCAGGTGTTTATTCTCATTGACATAAGAACGATGAGTGAGCGCGGTAGAAAGAAGATTAATATCCAGGAAACTATAAGCAAGTTTTTCTTCTAAATCGTGTAAAATTTTAAGTCTATTTTGATCCATTGACAATTTTTCCATAAATATTTGGTGCTTTTAAAATACGAAAAAACGTACAGATAAGCAACAGATAAATTCTAAAGGTAAATAATAATGGATTTCGTAATGAAATTAAGATAAATTAGGTTTCACCAAAAATGCAAAGGAGATTTTATAATGGATGCAATTACGGGCTATATATCTGCGCACCCGGGAGTGCTTATAATGATCATTGTTTTCATCATAATATTAATCCTGCATTTTGTTTTCAAAAGCTTAATTAAATTAGCGCTGATCTTATTGCTCATTTTATTAGCCGTGTCCGGTTATTACTATTTTAAAGATCCAAATAAAATGCCGGAAAAAATTGAAAAATCAATTAATATGATGAAGTCCGGTGTCAATGAAATAGTTGACAAAAGTAAGGGCTTTTTTAAGGACACCAAGGAGCTATACAAAGAAAGCAAAGAACTTCCGGGTGATTTTAATAAAATGCTTAAAGACTCAGATAAGAAAGCGGGTAAATAGTACTCCGGCTTTTCCAGTGCTCTAATATGTCAACTTCATCAAAAACGATAGGTTGGGGATTTTTATTTTTACTGGTTATCTTTATTGTTCTGATTTTCATTTCTATTAATAGTTCTAAGTCTTGTCAGGAGCCACTAACCTACCGTTTAGGCAAGATTGATGAAAGGTTTAATCTGAGCCGTGAAGAATTCAATACAGCCGTAAAGATGGCCGCGGCAATGTGGGAAAAACCGTTTCATCGCGATTTTTTCCGTGAGGATGCTGATGGTGAAATAGAGGTAAATATTATTTACGACTATCGTCAGGAAGCTACCGACAGATTGAAAAATCTCCATTACAAAATTGACCGCTCCAAAAACTCGTACGAAGAATTAAAATCACGTCTGGAAAGCTTAAAAGCTGAATATGAGCCAAAGAAAGTTGGGCTTGATAATGATATTAATGATTATAATACAAAAACAAATGCCTTGAATAATGAGATTGAATCATGGAACAGGCGTGGTGGTGCTCCGCAAAGTACTTATGTGCGGCTGATGAAAGAGAAAGACGAATTAGCCGCTTTGCGCGAAAATCTGAAGGCACGTCAGGAAGAAATAAAAACGTTGTTGGAAACAATAAACAGTTTGGTAGTGGTAATCAATGAAATAGCTTCTAATAATAACCTGGATTTGCTTGACCAGCAAAACATAGGAAGTACATTAGGCCGTGAGTTTTTTGAAGGCTTTTATGAATACAAAAACGGCCAGCGGTCCATTACTATTTATCAGTATAATAATGAGTATCGGCTTGTGCGTGTTCTTGCACATGAATTTGGTCACGCTCTCGGTTTAAGTCACAGTAAAAATAAAGAGTCTATAATGTATCCTATAATTCAATCTGATTCGCTGGAACTATCAGAGGATGATGTAGCTGCCCTAAAGGAGCATTGCAAAAGTCACTAACTGCAATAATTAATTTTTCTTCAATCTACTGATCGAATGCTGCCCCGTGCAGTAGAGGAATCCCATGCTCTTCTAAATATAGCAAGCGTAAAGACATGGCAGCAAGCGTGAAAAAACATATTGTCAGCTATTGTCCCGGATGTCATTTGGTGAACCATTATTTTCAGTCCGGGTACAAATCGCATTACCTGTTGGAAAATGTATTATGGGCTTTGGGAGATAACGTGACAAAACCATTTTCCATTTTTTACAGGCGCCTCGTTCACCCGCACATGGCATGGAATCTTATGAGCATTTCAAAAAGCGCTCTTTTGTAAATAGTGATTTTTCAGTAAAATCATTAATTCCTGAATTGTAGGGTAAGAGCGTCTAAACGGTTAAAGAAGATTAATTTCCATGGCGCGGACGGGGCAGGCGGAGACACAAAGTTCACAACCGTTGCATTTTTCGGCATCAAATAAAACTTTTAAGGATTCTTTTTCAAAAGCAAGTGCTCCAGTGGGACAAAAAGCAGTGCAGGCGCCACAGTGAACACACTTATCGATGTTTTGGCTTACGCTTTTGGATAAGGGCTCTACTTTAAGCCCCATTTCTTTTAAAAAACGAATTCCCTGATCGAAATTTTCTTTTAAGCCGCTCAATTCCAGAACTATAACACCTTCGCGGCGCGGAAAAATCCTTGCTTTTAAAATATTGAATACAAGATCATATTGTTTAACAAGCTGATAAATTACAGGCTGTTGAACTACATCCGGAGTATAGCGAATAACTATTTTTTTCGAATACATAATATTATCAATCTGATAGAATTTAGGGCAAGACTAAAATACCAGGAAAAGATTGTCAAGATAATTTACAGCAAGCGGCTGTCATTATCATGGGATATTTTAATTGTCAGACGGATGTAAAAAGTTTTTTCCAATCCAGCAGCGGAAAAGTTTTGTGCAGGGGATGGTCATCATCAACCAAATGATATTCAAGGTTGCTGAAATATTTTGAAGCTATTCGTTTTGCAACCACAGGATCAACGACATCATCGCCGGTTCCATGATATATGATAACAGGAATCGTTAACTTTTTACAGGTGCCGGACTCGAATTCGGGAGGGTTTAAAGCCGGTGCGAGCAGAATTAATTTTTTCACTTTGCTTTCATTTTCCATGGCATAACGTACCGCCATTAACCCTCCGTAACTTGAGCCTACTATTATCAGTTCAGCTTTTCCAGCAAGAATTCCATTTAGTTTTTTCATGCGCGTATTAAAACTTCCCATATAATCTTCGATAATCATTTCCGGGAAAGTTTGAGAAAAAAATTGTCCTTTGGCGCCCTGCGCTGTGCTTTCCAGACCATGAATAAAAACCAGAGTATTTCCCATACAGTCTTCCTTCTTAACAATTTTATATTGTGTAGATTATGACAGTATGTTATCAATTCTGCAAGAAAAGTAAACGCAGGAGTTCATTAATTATGGCATTAGTTTTACCTTTTAAGGCGGTGCGGCCGCAACAAAAATTCGTTTCTCATGTAGCTGCTCTTCCTTATGATGTTATGACCAGAGAAGAGGGTCAAAAAGCTGTCGCTGGAAACGCTTTGAGTTTTATGCACGTGGAAAAATCGGAGATAGATGTACCCGACGGAACAAGAAGTAATGATGATCTGATTTATCAAACAGCTAAACGCAACTTTATTCAAATGGTGGAAAATGGTGTGCTTCTACAGGATAAATCGCCCTGTTTTTATATTTACAGACAGAAAATGGGTTCTCAGGTACAAACAGGAATAGTCGGATTGATGAGCGCGTCCGAATACTATGCCGGAAAAATTAAAAAACATGAATTGACCAGAAAGGATAAAGAAGAAGATCGTATCCGGCATGTTGATACAGTCAACGCGCAAACCGGTCCCGTATTTATAAGTTATCTGGAACAACAGAATATAAACAAGATTGTAGATGAAATAACGACAGCCTCTCCGGAATATGATTTCACAGCTGAAGACGGTGTTAAACATACAGTCTGGGTTGTAGAAGACGCAAAACAAATCGATAAAATCAAGAAAGAATTTTCCGAAGTTGAAGCCTTTTATATTGCCGATGGACATCATCGCGCCGC